>NZ_JBHFNP010000361.1:0-140420 GCF_041929235.1 Microseira sp. BLCC-F43 | reverse complement strand
GGTTTTGGTTGTTGTCGAGTCGCAAGACCGGGCTTCATCCAAGCGAAAGCGTTAACTCGGATTGACCAAAAGTTACACCGCCGACTTATACTTAGCTCCTTTTCCCTCTGGGTAGGTTTGTCTAGGTTTTTCCAAGCGGTGCTAGACGAATCGCTAGCAGCATCGGGTGCGTTGGCGTCAGCCTGTGCGTTAGCAGGTATTGCGGGCTTCACCTCGGCCTCGCGTACCTTGTCACCAGGGTTGGTCACCTGGTCTAGGCTCGTTCCTGGTAGCGCTGGTTGGGTGCTGGGGTCAACGCCCATTGACTCCAAGTAGGCGGTTTCGATTTGACCTTCAAAAGCTACTTGATCGGCTTCGAGCAAGGTTTTGTAGCGTTGCTGGGTTAGCGTCATTTGATAAGCAGATTCAGCCGCCGCCTCGAACTCTTCAGCCTGATTGTGATAATGACGGATTCGTTGGCGTATCGGCTCGCGTTGAGCTTGCGATCGCGCGAGTACCATCGCGCCGCCCATTGATACCGTACCTGCGATCACGGCGACTATCTTCAACCCGCCGTACCCGCGCTGAATTCCCAAAAATTCCGCTTTCTGAGGGACAAGCCAAGCTGGTTTAGAATCGACTCGGCTGTTGGTGCGGAATTCTACCCGGTCATCGAATGGGAGTGCGATCGCGGTCGTAAAGGCGATCGCCCCCAAGCCCAGGAGAGTGCTGGTAATTGCTGCTGGCCTAGCCATGTTTCCTGCCTCCTGCCAGTGGAACTAAATGAATCGCTGTACCGAGAAGAACCATCGATGCTCCGATTTTCCAGGTATTAGCTATGAGCCATGCCATCCAGCCATCCCAATTGCCGCCGATGATTGCGGCTGTGATCGCAACCAGCAGGACTTGGTAACGGACGCGGTTTTCCGACGGTGCTGCAAAGCTGAGCGCAACCAGTCCCAAACCAACAGCAGGGATGAGGATGAGTGCTGATGGTTGGAACACTGGAATTGCCCGAACCATCAGTGAAGCGGATAGCCCTAAGCCGAAGTACAAGCCGAACTCTCCCCAGTTTCCTGTGACTCCCCAGAACCGCTCCATCTCGCTGGTCTTAATCTGGGGTGTCGTGGGTTGGTCAACGGGAGCGATTGGGCTGAAATCAAACTGATCTTGTTCGTAACTATTAAAATCGGGAAAATTAGTATTCATGTCGCACTTCCAAATTTGGAAAAAAGGGTGGAATCGGCTCCACCCTTGCGTTTACTTGCCGGTAAAGAAATTGAGCAATCCGCTCAAGAATCCCCCGCCGCCAAGAGATTGTTGTCCCCCAGGGAACCTCTGAGAGCTAAAGTTGGCGAGGATGGGGTCGTAATCCTTGGTGTTAATGTACGCGGTAAATGCAGTTTGTCGCTGATTGGCGGCGATCGCTAGCGCAGGACTAGCCTGAATCTCCTTAAGCCGCTGCTGGAAACCGTGCAAAGCGATCTGCGATTTGGCTTGGTGATTAGCGCGAAGCAGATGCAATCGTTGCTGGAAGCTGGCGGTAGCAAGGGCTTTGTCAGAAAGCAGTTGCCCTTGCATCATTTGGAGTTCCTGTTTCATCTGGTGATTTAACCTCTGAATATGCGCGTTGTGCTTCGCGGAAGCGACAATCGCCTGTTGCACGTACTTATCGATTTCTTCCTTGGCTTCCAGTCCGCGCTCCATTGCCTCCAGGGTGAGGCGCTCGATTTCAGCCTTGTTCTGGTAGATTTTCTCCAGGTGTTTGACCATTGCCGCTCCTAGCTGGCGTTGGAGATTTAAGATTTTGGCTTGGCGCGCAGCCTCATGTACCTGCTCTGGGGTGAGATTGCCAAACTGAGCAACGTTGCTGCCAAATTCCTTGTCTACATGCGCCACGCCGCTAGTTTTTGATACTCGAAATTCCATCGGTTACCTCATAAGTTGAAACCCCCGACATACGCCGGGGGTGAATCGTAAGGGAAGCCGCACGTTTAAGAGTCTGCCAGGTCTATGTCGTACACGTAGCCGGTTGCGTCGTATCGGTGAACCTCAATCCCGTGTGCGGCAACTGCGTCTAGCAGCTTACTAGCATTGGAACTAGCAACGAGTTCGCGGTACAGGGATTCCTTGATTTCGATGCCGTCGCCGTCGTCGATGACGGTGCAGTGGCTAGCGTTACATAGATCGTCAAACGGGTGCGCTTCTAGGTAGGCGTAGAGGTCTGCGATCACGCGATATTTCTCGCTCAGCTTAGTCATTTGTTGTCCCTCCAATTAGGTAATGCCATGCTGCGGTTACGGCGCTTTGGTCGTCCGAAGTGCGTCCAAGATTGGGTTGGCCTGGATCGTCTTTTGCAATTACCAGCGCTGCTTTTTCGGCTACTTCTACCGGCGCACCAGCTTCGAGAATAGCGTTGCGGGTAGCTTTATACATTTCGGAATTAAATCGTCCTGTTCCGCGCTCATCTTGCTCTGGTGGTTGCAATAACTCCCAAATTTCTGGGTGGGATGCTGTGATGTTGATGATTTTTGGTTGTTGCATTTTAGTTATTCTGATTGCCTTTGATTACGCGAATTATTTCGCAGATGTACGTTTGAGCTAATTCCATGTCTTGAGCTATTTCCACATGAGATAAATCGTCAGATAAAACTTTCCATGTGGCGGTCTGCTCAATAATTTCAAGCACAGCTTGCACCGATTCTAGAGATTGGATTATTTGTTCATTTGTCATGGTACTAGTAAGCCAACAGTGAAATTATGCTCGCTTTAATTTGCTAGGAAGCTGGTGGTAAAGCAGGAGATTCAACGGTGCGAAATTCTTGCAAAGTTAGCGGCATACCTAAACTGGCTTCGTCAACAATCGCTTGCCCAATTGCGCCTAGATCGTTGTTAAGCGCGCTATTAAAAAATCCTTGAACTAGGTAACCTATAACCAGTTCGTTGAATTGTTGTTGATTTTGAGAAGCGACTATTTTGGCTGCGGCTACCGTTACTGGAGTAGGAATTGGTTTTGTTCCTACGCTAGGCTGCTGAATTGGGCGTTGTCCATTCGGCTTCGCTTGAGCTTGATTGATTGCTTCTTTGTCTACGTTGCTCATAAAGGTTCTCCATGTGTTGGTTGATGGTTTGAATTGCTAGTCTTCGGCCTAAGCTTTGGACTAATTTTCGGAATTCCCAAAGCACTTCCACTGTTGATCGCACATATCCTCTGGCATAGGCTGGGCAGACAAATCCTTTTGGGGATAACTGTCTCAATACGGCACAGTCTCGTCGCAGATAGCTAGTGCTAATACCCAGCATTTTCTCTACCGTGAATCTAGGCAGGCAGAGTGATTATGGAGGCAAACTGAAATCAATTTGGTCGCGCTTGGGAAGCGAACCGGAAGACTGTTTCTGTCTTGCCTTCACTTCGATTCTTTGTCGCTTCTAAACTGATTTCATGGTATAAAAAGTCCCTCGCCGGGGTCTATAAATCGGTGCTGGTTTTGCACTTAGTAACTGGTCTGCCTCCACAGAACGTCTATTTTAAACAAGCGTCGCTGAACTTCGTAAGGCGATCGCCCACAGTAGAACCATTTCTTAACTTGGTCAATGGTGCAGTTCGTAAGCAATCCGAGTTGTTTGTAGGTTAGCTGCCAGCGAGTCAGGAACTCCTGTGGCGTCATCAGCTCATCTTGTTGCAAATATTTAAGCGCTTCCCAGTGTTCTTTTCTTGGGGATTTTGGTAATATTGTTTTCATCACTGTCTCCGTAGTGAACGACACACCCTTTGGGTGAGTTGGGGGCCAGCAGCAATTGAAGTTTGCTGCTGGCTTTTGATATTTGGCAGGATTTGCTAATCGCTTTTGTACACCTCAATGCTGCTGTCGGCATCGAGTTTGAGCCGTCCATCTTGAAGCTCAAAATAGGCTTCTATGACTACAGATTCGGGATTGTCATCTTGCGACCATTTCCAATCTGCTTCGCACCGTACCGCGTACTTTACTTCGATGTTTTCTATCGTGATTTCTTGGCACACATTCCAAGGTACACAACCTGGCTCGTATCTCGTTGGGTGACCGTTGTCATCTAGCGGCACAATGGGAATTGCTTCGTTTATGTAGCGTTCCTTAATTAGTTCCGCCGCTAAATAGCAAAGCTTGTTTTCAAGTTCCTTAACATTTCTCTCTTCGTGTTTGGTTTCAGGTTGGTTGTTGGTCATGGTTGATGGCTAATAGGTGATAGGTAATTGGTAATGGGTGTTTAACGACAAAAGAAATTTTTTGATAGTCAGGGCATTTTGAACGCTGTGGGCCGCAAGGATGAACGGCGCAGCGTAAATATTCTGAACTGCTGTAGTATTCGCAGGTTTTGCAATACTTGTGAAACGTCTCTTGTGCGGGATGAATCTGTTCGATCCGGATTGACGGTGCATCAAGTTCTTCGAGTTTGTCGATTAGGGCTATTCCGTATTTTTCGATCTGATTCATGAGACAAGTATGTAAAGTCTGAAATAAAGTTCGGATACGCATGATGGGGATTTTTACTTGGCCTGTTTGGTCGCCATACCCGGTTAACTGGTTACGGGCGGTTGGAAATTTGTTTCTTTGGGCTGTCTTGACTGAGGGAATGCTTGAGGCAGTTTTTAAAAACAGAGACTATGCGTTAGCTCACTGTTGGATTGATGAGTTTGGAAATGTGGACTGTCCAAGCGCTGTCAGCCAGGGTGCGTTTCTGTTGTTTTGTTTTCTGCTCAATTTGGTTTTTCAGGCGATCGCTATCACCATCACCCATCACTGGATCGCTAGGCTCCGAGGAAAGTCGCGGGGCTGGTTTCCCCGGTGGCCTAGCTGGAGGGAAGGGTTAAATGGCTCAATCGCTGTCTTCCTCAGTTTTGTCGCCATTGCAGTTCCTGGGATTTTGTTCGTTGCCATCTTCCCTCAATGGTTGACGATCCGAGCGCTGGTTCCGGTGACTTTGGGTGGAATGCTGGCAATCGCTGCCTACCTCCACCAATATGACTGCTGGGTTCGGGAACGCCGCGCTGCTAAAAAGGCGATGCGTTCCCAGGCTAGGACGGGGAATAAGAAAAGGGGGAAGAAAAGGGAATTTTCCCCCTCTGGCTCACCAGCCAACTTGACCCCGCCACCTGTTGACCCGATCGACCTGGAGCTTGACCGACTCCGAGGTGAGATGGGCATGAATCAGATGCGGCGGAAGAAACCTCCGGAAAATTCTCAATAGTACAGCTGCTAGTTGAGAATGGTTTGACTTTCTAGGTTCGGAACCGGGGCATGATTGTGTCCCGGTTTTTAACCACTGTAGGCAGAAGGACGAGCTTCAAAGGCTTCTATCAGCTCATCGATAGTGCATTGGTAAATCTCACACATTCGCTTGATCTTGGATGGTGGGAGATGTGGAATGCCGCCTCTTTCCCATGCACTAACAGTCTGCTCCCTGATATCAAGAGCTTGCGCTACTTGTCGCTGAGTTAATCCAGCACGTTTACGGAGAGTCATGGGTGTTAGTAGATCGCTTGTGCTTTTTTGGTCTTGTG
Source organism: Microseira sp. BLCC-F43 (assembly GCF_041929235.1). NCBI lineage: Bacteria > Bacillati > Cyanobacteriota > Cyanophyceae > Aerosakkonematales > Aerosakkonemataceae > Microseira > Microseira sp. BLCC-F43. Next base: position 134,902 of record NZ_JBHFNP010000361.1, on the reverse strand, counting down.
TCATATTATAGAACAATATTACGGTAAGCGCCAGTACTTATCGCTGGCGCTTACCGCAACTCCTGAGAAACAACAATGGGCAGGTCTGACTTGGATCGCCCGACCTGCCCACTATCTTCCAACAAATGCGGTAATCAGATGCGCTAATCGAATGCGGCAATTACAGCCTGATCTGCGCCATAAATAATCCGCACGTAAACTCAGACAATCAAGGAGGTACAGTACGTTATTTCGACCAAGGCAGAAGAGATTAAAGCGGAAGATGAAGCGATCGCCGCAGCATTGGAACCAGGTGCTTACCTTGTCTCTGTGGAAGACGAAAACTTCATCCTGGGAATAACTGATGACTGCGATCGCACAGTTCACATTTTCAGAATCAAGTCTCTTTCTTAACAAAAAATAGGGCATCTAGCTTACCACAGTAGATACCCCTTCTATTCCTTCAAAAGGAACAATACGATGCAACAACAATACGACAATCTGGAAACAGAAAATCTGTCTAAAGATAGAAGTCCATCCTTACTAGCTACGATCGCCGCACTAGAAGCAGAAGGCTTCTATCAAGGAACCGACGACATCCAATGTGACATAGTAACCGTCACCACTCACGGAGAGTGGGAAATTAAGGTTGGGTATACCGACACCTACCTTTATGTCACTGTTTCGCTACAAGACGGATCTAGGTGGCTTACCGATCTAAAAAGCTGTGAAGATGAGTTCCCAAGCTACCAGGAATTGTTGACTGGAGATCCGAAATCTCTCGCCGATCGAATGGCAGCTATTAAACAGCAGAAGTACGAGCGGATGATGCAAGCGATCGCCTGGATGAAGGAGTTGGTAGTGCGATCGCCATCGCCAAAACACATCTTGGCGCTAGCTGAAAGCGCTTTCCAGTGCTTAGGCAACGTTGGAGACTATAAAATCAACGAGGGATACAAGTTCCTAGAAATTTATGAAGAGAGTTTCAAGGACTGGACTCTAAAATCCCTCCACAGAGAAGACGATTGGGTGCTGTTAGATGCGGTTCACAAAAGCGGTCAATACTGGCAAAACGGTTACCGATATGACCCCACAGTATCGTTGAAATCTTACGTTGAAATCTTGAAGCAACTTCTGTCGGTATGACCAACCGGCTTTTTGATAATTGCGCCGAAGCATGGCGAATTTACTGGTGGGCAGTAATCACTTCTGAATACCAATGCCAGATAAAAATTCACCTTGCAGAACTAGATTTTACTATCTGGAAAGCTCCACGAAGCCTGGAGTTCTCGATTACCTTTGACTTCCACTTCTGTCCAAAAGTGTACTTAGAAGTTCCAGACCAAGTGTACAGGCTCTACTACGGGCTTCCAGAAGACACGGGAGATGTTGACAACATTCCATTCTAAAAAAAGTGGGTGCTGGCTGACGGCACCCACTAACCAAGAGATTAACCCTATTTAGGAGAGAAAAATGAGCTTCAAAGAAAGCTTCTTAAAGTTGGGAAGCACGATAATCAGTCCTGCTCAAATTGTATCAATAAATCTCAACTTTTGTGACGAAAACAACGCAGGGGTTTTGGTTAGTTTATCTAATGGTGAATTCTACCTGTTCGAGAGACAAGAAGCCGAAATACTGAGACGATACTTCATGCTTGGCTCATTCGCAACTGACCTTAATAGCCTCTACGGAGAAGTCAAAAATGGAGGTCAACAGCAATGGTAGCCGCATTCCAAAGAACCATCACAAATGACTACATAGATCAACTTCTGCTGAAACTGGTAAACGTAGAAGCAGAACAAGCTATCTTGGGAGGCATCTTGCTAGATCCAGAAGCTATTGAAAGGCTAGTAGATGGCTTGTCAGCAGAGGCTTTTTCCGTAGAAAGTCACAAAATAATTTACCGGGCGGCTGTCAATTTACACAGCCAAGGTAGACCGACCGATTTAATGACCGTTACCACCTGGCTTGCCGACCACAACACCTTAGAGAAAGTGGGCGGCACTAACAAATTAGTACAGCTGGTTGATCGCACCGTCTCTGCCGTTAACATCGACCAGTATGCAGGCCTGGTGATGGATAAATACATGCGGCGCAAGCTAGTGCTTACCGGCTGCAATCTTACAGACTTAGCCAGTAGATCTTACTGGGAACTTCCAGAAATCCTGGAAGAAGCTGAATTCCAAACCCATGCGATTACAGATTTACGCAGCACCCCTTTCAGTCAATACCAACAATCCGAAAGTGAGATTCAACTTAAACAGCTAACCAGAGAAATAGAGAAGATTGAAGCTATCAAATCAAAAAACCCCTTCAAGTACAAACTGGAAATCAAAAACCTGATGAAGCGCTGGGATATGCGCTCAGAAAAAGAATTTTTTGATTTTCACGCCAAATGGTTGCAGATTTCCCAAAAATCCAGGTCGTTCTCTATAGACGAATACCTAGAAATGTTTGGTGGTAAATCCATCAAGTGGCTACTGGATGGATGGATTCCTGGCTCAACCATCACCGTGGTTCACAGTAAAGGCGGCGTTGGTAAAACAAGCTTACTCCTAACAATCTCCAAGGCATTGATTAGTGGCAATTCTTGGTGTGGCTACGACGTAAATAAGCCCTTAAAAATACTGTGGATTCAAACAGACCAAGGCCCTACAGTAACGACTAGGTTTCTCGACCGGCAAGGATTTTTCAAGCTCGATCCTCACGTTCGAGAACGCCAAAGAATTATCGACAAGTGGGGGATAGAGGAATACCACATTCTAGAGGAAGAACTCAAGCAATACAACTACGATCTGGTGGTCATCGACTGTTTGTCGACGGTTTCCTCTTCACTGATCTACCGAGAAAACGACCAGGAATATGCCCGACCACTTGCACGGCTGCGGGAGATAGGAAACAAACACAATTGCTCTTTCTTGGTACTGCATCACTCAGGTTGGGACGGCAAGATCCGTGGCACGACAGCTATTTATAATGCCGCCGATCAAGTCTGGGCATTAGAAGAAGCGAAGCCATCAGGAATCAACTTGACCGTCCAGAAAAGTAGATTTATGGCTACTCCCTGTAGCTACCGACTAGAGTTTGATTCCGAAACATACTCCTGGTCGATGGTTGGTGAAATCAGTAGATCTGAGGATGGTGAGGAAGAGTTCAACGACTTGTCTGCCCGCCCAAGTTTTCAAAAACTCTATCAATTCCTCAAGACAAATCGGGGTGTTGGCTTTGAAGCAGCCGAGCTGTCCGAACATACCGGAATTAACGATGGTACCGTTCGGAAAGAATTAGGCTTTGGTCTGTCTAAAGGGTTGATTGAATCGTTTCAGGGCTACAGGCAGCGAGCCGTTTACTTCGTCGGCGAACTGACTTCATCGGCCTACAACTCAACCGACAACGATGAGGGTGAAGATAAAGGCTTGACAGTACTGGGCAACTTTAACATTTCTTTACCAAACCAGGGGAATTCTGTATCACAACGAACATCTGATCCGCTTGATCCGGATTGCGGATCAGGCCAAAACCCTTACCCTGTCAGCGTTGATCCGGTTGATCCGGTTGAGCCGCATTTTTTGAGTTTACAGACAACAAGCTCAAATTCAAAAAAACACGGATCAACCGGATCAAGCGGATCAACTCATACACAGAGCGAGTTTCACGTTGATCCGGGTTGCGGATCAAGCGGATCAACTGTTACAGAACTTAACAATGAGGTTGAGCGATCGCCGCAACTAACCGACGCCGATGTTGAGGATTTCGCGGGATTGATTCGATATGCGATCGCCCATCCAGAAGCAGCAATATCCACGCAGGAATCATTCTTGGCTTACTTTGCCGAAAATCCTGGCAAGGAAAAAGTGTGGCAAGCGCTGTTACCGCACGAGCGGGAGGCTTTTAAAGAGCTAACCGCCAAACCCACAGACGGACTGGGGCAAGAGGTGAAGGTAGGCGATCGGGTGCAAAGCCTTCATTCCGACCAAAAAGTTGGCAAGATAATTCGGTTAGAGCCAAACTTTAGAGGCAGTCCAAAGAGACCATTTATTCAGTGGACAACGGTTGTTAGCTGGGACAACGGTGAAGAAGATGACGAGGTAGTTGAATTTCTCAAGGTTCAAGGTAATGACTCAGAAAAACCAATAGACATCAAGGCGATTACTCTTCACCAACCCTGGGCTAGCCTCGTCGGGCGGCATAAGCACTACGAAACTAGAGGCTGGAGTACTGATTACCGAGGGAAAATAGCAATTCATGCAGGAAAAGCCACAGCAAACTGTTCGACAGAGCTGTTGGAATTAATCGGCAACGTAAGAGATTTACCGATGGGGGTTATAGTGGCGATCGCCGACCTGGTTGACTGTATTGAAATGACCCCAGAACTAATTGCCGAACAATCAGAGACAGAGCTATTGTGCGGTGACTGGAAACCGGGAAGATTTGCTTGGAAGCTGGAAAATGTTCGGCGCCTAGAAATACCAATTCCAGCGAGGGGATACCAAGGATTGTGGGATTGGAAACCGACAGCAGAAGGGCCAGATCTTTCGACACCAGACACATGGAGACCAAAGGTAGGCGAACGATGCCAAAACTTAAATGGCGTTTCATTAACAATTAAGGAAGATAAAAATCACAGCTTTATCGTTGTTTACGACAACGATACAAGTGAAGGTGTCCTTCACTTGGAGCATCTCAAACCCCTAGCTCCAGAACAAGACCCAAAGGTTATCGCCCAGCAGCTATTTTCAAAAATCCAACCTGGCGATGAACTGAAAGCATTAAAGCACCCGTCTCACGTAGGATTCGCCAGACGTAGGGGGAGAGTAATTCGCCAGGCCAAAATCAACGATAAATTCTTGGTTGAATGCGAGACAAGTCTTGGGATTCAAGTTTTCAACTTGGAGGCAGTAGAAATATGCTCAAACACGAAGCAGTAGCCTTGAAAAAGGCGATTAAAGAAATCAAGTCCCTTGTCAATCCTGCCCAAGTCTTCTGGTTAAGTTGTCGCTCAAAATACGACACCTTCGATCTGAAAATAGGGATTGTCTCTTGCCCAAAGAAGCCTTACAGGAGCGAGAAATAATGAATGGAGTTTTGTGTCAATATTGGATTTGGCACGGCAAATTCAATAAGCTTGGTTGCCTACAGTGGCAAGCATTACATTCTGTTAAACGTCCAAGATGGCGCTGATCATGAAGGCAAAAAAAGGCACAGTGGTAGTGTCAAGCCACAGAGGAATGCTTCGCCTTCAGTTACCCCGGCACTTATTTGGAGGCCAACAGAAATATCTCTACCTTGGGCTAGCTGACACACCCACAAACCAACGGGCGGCCCAAGATAAGGCACAAGCGATCGCCTCTGACATTGCCTTCAATCGATTCGATTTCACATTGGAGAGGTATCGCCCACACCCACCAAATGATAATTCTCCTAGCTTGAGCGAGATATGGCAGAAATACACTTTTTATAAATCAAAGTTTCTCGCTCATAGCACCCTATAAAAAGAATTTAAGTGGGTTGAACTTCACATTAATAAACTCCCTTCCCAACAGTTACAAGACGCGCGTCAAATCCGCAGATACTTAATTCAGTCAACGACTCCAAAAGTAGCCAAAAAGATTTGGATGTACCTTGCCGCATGTTGCCGTTGGGCGCTGGAGGAAGAAATGATTACCTTCAACCCTTTCGATAACTTACCTAAGGTTAGCGGCGGCAAGAAAACAAGCCAAGTCAACCCATTTAGCCCAGAAGAAAAGGAGTTGATTGTCTCAACATTTGAGGCCGATCCTTGTTATTCCTACTACACCTCATTTGTTCGGTTTTTATTCTTAACCGGATGTCGAACCAGCGAGGCGATCGGACTTCAATGGAAGCATGTTAGTCCCAATCTGTCAGTTATTACTTTTAACGAGGCGTTTGTTTGTGGCAAAAGGTCTCCCAGGACAAAGACCGGCAAGATCCGTAAATTTCCCATCAACGAAACACTGCGATCGCTGCTTAAAACAATTAAGCCAACAGAATGTACTCCTGACACTTTGGTCTTTCCTTCTCCAAGCGGCCTACCAATTGATGGGCATAATTTTCTGAACAGGGCGTGGAAAAGTATTTTAGGCCAGCTACCAATTCAGTACCGCTCGGTCTACCACACGGGGCATACGTTTATCTCTTCCTGCTTGGAAGCAGGAATCAGAGTTACCCAAGTGGCTCAATGGGTGGGCAACTCGCCTGACACAATTTGGCGTCACTATGCCGGGGTCATCAACGAAGCAACTGTACCGGAATAATTTGCACGTCAACTGCACGTCAACTGCACGTCAAAGCACGTCAAAAACCACCCCGCAGCGCACCAGCCCAAAAACGACAAAACCCTTGGACTGACAAGGGTTAGTTAACGAGCACGGAGGGATTTGAACCCCCGACACCCAGAACCGGAATCTGGTGCTCTATCCACTGAGCTACGTGCCCTTACTTCTAGAAATTATAGCATTGGCGATCGCTAAACCCAACTCCACAACCATCTCAAATCCCCAACATTCGTCTCAGCATCGGAGGCATGGGCAAGATCATCGCGATCAACAACGCAATTGCCAACAGTCCCCAGAAGTCGCGCTGGTTGTCGAGTGCGGAGACATCGTTGAGTGCGGGTTCATCGTTAACCGGCATCAAAAATAATAGAATTGCCCACAGTAAAAACCCAGGCTGCACCAGCGACCATCCCAGTAGCAACAACCGCGCCACTTGACCAATTGCGATCGCAGCTTGTTGTCCCAACATGGCGTGGATGATGTGACCCCCGTCGAGTTGTCCCACCGGCATCAAATTCAATGCCGTGACGATGATGCCCAAGTAGCCAGCTACCGCCACGGGATGGAGGTCTATCGCCATGTTGGAAGTCAAAGCGCTGCCCAAGGTTAGCTGACTCAACAGGGTCATCAATAGGGAAAACCTGGGGTTAAACGAATCGAAATTTAACATGCCTGACTTATCAGACAGAGGAACGACGCTGGAATTGGCTAAGCCCCAAATCAACAAGGGTATTGTGACGATAAAGCCTGCTAGGGGGCCGGCGATCGCTACATCAAACAAAGCTTTACGATTGGGTACGGGACTCCGCATCTGGATAAACGCCCCAAACGTCCCCAAGAAAAACGGTACGGGTATAAAATAAGGCAGCGTCGTGCGAATTTTATAGCGTCGGGCGGCGAGATAATGGCCTAATTCGTGGATGCCCAGAATCGTCATTAAAGATAAAGCATAGGGTAGTCCTTGCAGCAAGGCACCTGGGTTAGATTTCACCGCTGCTTCGGTGACATTGGCGATCTCAGCACCAATAATGGTGGTGGTAAATAAAGTTACCAGCAGCAGTGCCAAAGCCAAACCTGGTCGCGTCAGGGATTCGCTGTTGCGTTTTGCCTCGCGATGTGCTTGGGGGTTGGGGACTAGGGCGAAGAAGGGTTTGCCGGTGAAGTCTTCTTGAAACAGAATATAGAAGCGATCGCTAAACTGTGCTTCAATATTCTGCTTGATTGTCTTGTAAGCCACCTCTGGATTGGAACGCAGACTGCCTCGGCAAATCACCGCTTGGGGTCGATACTCCAGATTTTGCAGGTAATAAATCGACCAAGGAAAACAATTGCGCAGGGTCGCTTCTTCTTCAGAGGTTAGCGCGCGCACCGTTTGCTTTTGGGCATCCCCGTTGAGAGTTTGCGCCGCAACTGGGGAATCTGTTGTCTTAGCTTCCTCTGGGGTTAGTTCCCGACGCCCCAAATGAATCAGCCACCAGTACAATATCGGACAAATGATAAACGGGCCGAGCAACAGTACCAAAGGCGGCTCTTTGCCGTAAATCCAAATCCAGCCACTCCAAATAAATGCGGGTGTCATCATCACCAGCCACAATATCCACACGGGTGTTTTTGTGATGCTGGCGACGCTGCGCTGCACAATGAAGTAGGTAACCAGTCCCAGTACTAGGAGTAAAAATAAGTTCATTTTATGCCCAAACCAGCAAGGGCTGTCTTTGACAATATTTTTGCATTTCCACCCAATCGAGAGACGTTGGGGGCGACAGCTTATTTCATTGTAAAGAACGATGTCAATATTCTGCTGGATTGTCCCGCACCTGACGAAGAAAACCAGCAATTTTTACGCGACCAAGGGGGCGTCCGGTGGCTGTTGATTACCCATCGCGGCGGGATTGGCAAGCATGTCAAGGAAATTCAACAAACCTTTGGCTGCGAAATTTTGATTCAGGAACAGGAAGCTTATCTGTTACCTGGGTTAACCGTCACGACCTTCCACAAAGAGTTTACCCTCTCTCCGACTAGCCAGGTTATTTGGACGCCCGGACATTCTCCCGGTTCTTCTTGCCTTTATCAGGGCGAAAATGGGGGCATATTGTTTACCGGGCGTCACTTATTGCCAAATCGGCAGGGTAACCCCGTCCCCTTGCGGACTTCCAAAACTTTTCACTGGCGAAGGCAAATTAACAGCGTGAACATGTTGCGCGAAGTTTTTACTCCCGAAACTCTGCAATATATTTGTCCGGGTGCCAATACTGGGTTTTTGCGGGGGAAAGGAGCGATCGCAAAAGCTTATGAGAAATTGGTGCAACTCGATTTAGATGCGTTACTTCAGGCAAAACCGGGACTGTGAAAATTTAAGATTGTAGATTTAAGATTGCAGATTTAAGACAAATCTCAAATCTTAAATCTACAATCTGCAATCCTGCTGATTCATTTAAACAATATTTCAGTGTATTTTGAGAATTATCAAAAAATTTTCAGCAGGAGGAATGACAATATGCAAACATTTGCAAAAACAGAAGAAACCAGGATAAAGTGGCTAACCTATCTATTTTTACTAGAAGAATATGTAGCATAACTGGATGCGATCGTTAATGGGGCAGCAGCTTTTGGTAATCCAGTTTTGTCCCTGTCTGAGCGTGACTGGGAATTTTTACTAGACATGATGTTAAACCCGCCGGAACCTTCTGAGGGGTTGATTGCATTAGTTAAAGAGTGTCGCGGTTCCCAAGAGTAAAACATTGTGACTTGGATTATATCTGCAATAGATGGTATAGGACGCAGCACGAGTAGTCTCAGAAAAGATCCCTTTAACTCTGGAAATCCAGAACTAGATCGATATCTAAAACAGTATGCTCTGCAAAACGATCGAGATGGAATTTCCAGAACTTTTGTCGCTTTTTCATCTGAGGTTAGTCAGATGAGCGCTGGTTATTATTCTTGCTGCGCGGGTGCCTTCGCTAGTGAAAATTTTCCTGTAGATCTGCGGGTGAGTCTGCCTAGATACCCCACTCGAGTTATACTAATTGGCAAACTGGCTGTAGATCGGTCTATGCAAGGAAGAGGTTTGGGAAAGCATTTGCTATTCCACGCTTTAGAAAATGCACTCAATGTATCGCAAAAAGTGGAATTTTTTGCAGTTAGAGTTGATGCCATAGACGAGACAGCCAAGGAATTTTACACAAAATTTGGTTTTCGGGCATTGCCGGATATTCCTCTTTCTCTTTATCTCCGGATTGAAACATTTAAACAAGCCCTCATGTGAAAATTTTAGATTTAAGATTTTAGATTTTAGATTGAAAACAAATCTGCAATCTTAAATCTAAAATCTGCAATTACTGAATTGCATCCAAAATCGGATTAGAAATCCAGCTAACGCCAACTTTAAGTTGATGTTCTAACCCAGGCATCCGATACAAATAAGCGAGGCGACGCATCAGGTAAGCAACTTGACCATCGAGTTTCAATCCCATGCCTGTATAAGTAGCGCTATCGGTTCCCAATGTCAGCATTTCTCCCAAATTCTGATAGCGGAAAGGAAGCATTGGACGCTTAGTCAGGGATGCCCAAACATTCCAAGCGGCATAATCTGATTGCTGGAAAGCTGCTTGCGCCGATGGGGGAACTTGCTGTCCTTCATTGTCGCGACAGTCGCTTAAATCTCCCAAAATAAAAATTTCTTCACGGTCGATTGCTTGCAGCGTGGGTGTAGTCACAAGCTGTCCCCTTTGGTTTTGTTTGAGGGGGAGATTTCGCACTACGGGAGATGCTTGCATTCCCACCGTCCACAGCACTATATCCACGGGAATTGTGTCTACAGTTCCTTTGTACATCAGGGAAATGCTATCGGATCCAATTGATTCGACGCTAGTTTCTAAATCGAGCCAAACGCCTTTTGCTTCGAGGGTTTTACTTGCGGTTTCCCGGTTATATTCTGGGGAGTTTCTGAGAATTTTATCGGCTTGTTCGATAATCCTAAACCGTCCCCGTTCTTTGAGTCTATCTGCCAGCTTGCAAGCTAATTCGACGCCGCAATAACCGCCGCCGACAATTGCTATGCGAATTTTTTCTGTTTCGGATTGTTCTAAAACTCGCAGTCGTTCTTCCAGGCGATAGGCATCGGCAAGGGTGCGGAACGGAAAAGCATAAGATGCAGCACCCGGTACCTTATCTAGGGGCGATTCTCCACCCAGGGCTAAAATTAAGCGATCGTAGGGTATTTCCGCGCCTTCCTGCAATTCCACCCGCTGCTGTTCTAGATCAATTCCCGCGACATTTGCTTGACAAAACCGCACGCCTGTGTTATATAGGATTTCGGCAAACGGGGGGGCGATTTCCCAAGATTGCAGTTCGCGAGTCAGGAGTTCATAGAGGAGGGGGACGAAGAGGAAGCGATCGCTTTTGTCCACCAGGACAATTTCCGGCTTTTGGGTTCCCTCCCAGGGTAGCTGGGAGAGGCGCAAAGCGGTGTAGAGACCACCAAAGCCTCCACCTAGTATACAGATTCGTGCAGGTTGTTCGGTCATGGTTGAATCGGCGCGAGTCGATGGTGGGGAACTCTTTTCAGGATAGCAAGGCATGAGGAGATGAGGAGATGAGGACATGGGGACACACCGGACGCACCGGACACACCGGACACACCGGACACACCGGACACACCGGACACACCGGACGCACCGGACATGGGGACACACCGGACACGGGGAGGGGGGGAACTCTTCAATCAACCTCGACCCGTCGCCGCGTCTCTCCGTCGCCGCGTCTTCTTCCCTATCTTCACTGCTTGGGAAAGGAGAAAGATTTGCCGCTACAAGATGCTGGCGGGATGAAATTTTCTTCGGGTGAATAATCTAACAAAGAGTATGTTATGTCTAACCCGCAAGCACCGGCATTTGTCCACATATAATCTAAAAATTTAAACGGTAAGTGTCCGGCGGGAGCATTGGTTTGATAGGTGATGCCAGAGATGGCGTTTGGGTTTTGTTTATCGGTGAGTTTCCAATTAATCTGCTTAAACAATTCATCGGGTAATGTGGTTTTCTCGTAAATTTGTTTTTGCACGCTCAAACCAAACTTTCCATTGGAGTATTGCACCCATAATTGGTCGATGGCGCGTAAAGTCGGCGCGAGGCATTCTGGTTTTTCTCCAGTTGGACAAGGGTTACGCGCGATAGCGGCAAAGGTTTCCTCGTCTGCTTCTTTCCACTTTTTGGCTAAGAGTAAGTTACGCAGTTTGCTTAAGTTTGGCGTATCGTTTGGGGTTGGTTTTGCTTGGGTATCTATTGTATAAACTTGTCCGGGTGATTCGTTACTTGGAGCTTGGTTATCGGCTAGTTTAGAAGCAGTTGTTGTGGGAAGTTTCACTTGCTTTTCGGCATTGTTTAACCCGGTTTGGTATGCGGCAAGTTGTTTTTGAGCAAGTGCATACTTGGGGTTAGATGTTGGCACTGCTTTGATTAAGTCTATTGCTTGCTGCCAGCGATTTGCGACTAGGGTCCAATCTTCTTTAGTTTGGGCAATTTGGGCGATATTTTTAGCACTGATGGCTTTATTTTCTGCTTCCTGGAAGAAGTCAGTTTCTGGGGATGATGGCGGTGGGGAAGCTAAGGTAACGGGTGAAGGTGGAGGTGCAGCGGGGGTGAGTGGGGATGGGGGTGGCGAGGTCGGTGGTGCTTGCTGGGTGACAGTGCAAGCATACAGCAATACCGTCCCCGCGATCATTGCACTGTTAATTGCGATAGGGAGTTTCATGGGTGATGTTTAATGGCGAGTCGAGAGGGTTACCAAGTTACGCGATCGCGCAACTTTTCAAGTTTACTAGACCCAACTCCCGGTACTTTGTCAAGGTCTTCTAAAGAAGTAAAAGGTTTCTGCTGTCTTGCTTGAATAATTTCCCGTGCTAATTTTGGCCCCACTCCCGGTAAGGCTTCTAATTCGGCAATACTTGCTGTATTCAAATTTACTTTTTGTTCTTGGCTTTGTGGCGAGAGGTTTTGACCTTGCTTGGGAGATGCTGTTATTATCTGCGGACATTGTTGCTGTTGTGCTTTAATTTTCCGCTGCATCCAATCGGGTACGCCCAGAAGCGCATTCTCATAAAGTCGCTCGAATTCGCGCTTAAAATGAGCTGCGACTGTCTGACTTTGAATTACTAAAACTGTCTCGTCGTTATTCCGATCTGCTGCTAATGACCAGTTGTGGGAACCCGTGATGACAATTTTATCATCAATTAGGCCAAATTTGTGATGCAATAAATCGCCTTTTAATAACTGAGGAACGCCGACGGTAGAAAGGGGATTTCCCCAAGGACGGTTATGGGGTTCGTACTTGCATTTATTAGCAAAAGCAACCCCCATCATATCTAACGCTTCGCTGTAGCTGCGATAGGCGAAATCCGGGTCGATTAAAGCGCGTACTTGGACTCGCTGTTGATGACTTTTTTCTAAAATATTGACCAGATTCTGTTCTGAAAAAACGAACAATGCCAGATCGATTGTAGCGGTAGCTGTTTTTAAGGTTTTGCCGATTAAACCGTTACTGCTTTCATCCCAAGGTAGCCTTAAAGAAGTGGGAGAAAATTGCAGGGAAACGGTTGTATCTCCCAGTTGGATTTGTTGCGCTGGTCGATCAGGTTTTTTGACGCCAAATTGACTATCGGGTTTGCCTCCCGGTCCATCGCCCCACATGATGTTAAACTCTTGAGTAAATAAGGCGGCTAATTCGGAACTGGTAATTTTTAGCAAATTGTTGGCATTGCCCAAACTGCTGGTATTTTTAAAGTCGCCGTGGATGTCAGAAGTGGTAAAATTAGCCGAAGTGACGAGAATTTTTACGCCATCGACGATAACAAATTTGTGGTGCATTAAACTGCTGCCTTTGGAACCATCCGCAGTGTCATCGATGATGGGGATACCGGCTTTTTTTAAGATGACCAAAGCATCGCGATTGTTGATTTCATCGGGAGTGATATTATTATCGCGATCGCGGTCTATTAATTGGCGGAATTCTTGGTAGCGATCGCGTTCCCTCTCCGGCAATTTTTCCACCTCAGTCGCCGTCAAACTACTGAAAGGTCGGCTATAGTTATTTTCCAAGATTATCCTAACTTTAACCCCGGCTTTTTTCCGGTCGGCTAACGCTTTGGCAATTTGGGGTAAGCGGAATTCTTGAACGGCGATGTCTATGGTGGAATTGGCGGAGGCGATCGCATCCACAATAATCTGCTCTAAATTATCCCCATCGCGCCTTTGATTGCGTAATGGTTCGATATATTCCGCCGCCTGGGAATGATTAAAATAAACTTCGACAAAAGCATCTTGAGGTAAAGGTTGAGGTCGCGTATTTTGGGTTTGGGCTTGTTGACAAGCGGCAGTAGTAAGTGCTAATAAAACAATGCCGCCCAGTCGCAAGCAAGAAAATAGAGAAAACATTGGCATGTCGTGGGATGATTCAAATCTGATTGACAGATTCATAATTCCCAAACGGCAAGTTAAAATTCACCTTCCGATCAAATCCAACTAAATTTAAGAGTTGCCAGAAACCCGGTTTTTTGGAAAAACCGGGTTTCTAGCTTCTTGCTTGTCAGACGTTAATATATAGCCAGTAACATCCTTAAATCCTATGTTTCCCGCCAAATACCCCGTGCCTCAAAGTGAACCCCCCTTGTCGCCGAGGGAAACACTACCGACGATGTACGATCTTCCTAGCGAAAACCCGGAGGAACCCGGTTTGCCAGACGAATTTCACGACTTTCAACCGCAATTATTAAGCCAAACTTTCCGTCCGCCACAATATCCGGCGTCGCGAGTCTTCTGTGGCAGCGACATTAACTTATACTATGACGTGCGCCATCCTCTATGGTACAAGCGACCGGATTGGTTTGGGGTTGTGGGTGTCCCTCGATTTTATGATGAAGTTGATTTGCGCCTCAGTTACGTGATTTGGCAAGAAGGTGTTAATCCTTTTGTAGTTGTGGAGTTGCTTTCGCCAGGGACAGAGAAAGAAGATTTAGGGGAAACCGAGACGGAAAAACTGCCACCTGAATCTTCTGTTGCTGGTAACGGACAAGCAATTCAAACAGAAACTGAAAATAAACCACCCCGAAAATGGGAAGTTTACGAGCAAATTTTACGCATTCCTTATTATTTTGTTTTTAGTCGCTATACCGATCGGTTACGCGCCTTTAAAATAGTGGGAGCGCAATATCAAGAACTAGAGTTACAAGAGTCGCGAGTGTGGATTCCTGAATTAGAGTTGGGTCTAGGTTTGTGGCAAGGGGAATTTCAAGGAATTGAGCGATTGTGGTTGCGTTGGTATGATATTCAAGGCAACTTGATTCTCACTGATGCCGAACAAGAAAGACAGCGTGCCGAACAAGCTGAATCTAGGGCAGAACAAGCTGAATCTAGATTAGACTTGCTGATGCAAAATCTGCGAGATGCAGGGATAGATCCAGAGCAATTTTTGCAGGGTCAGGGTTGAATTTAGGCACAAGAAAAGGTGCCATATTCAAGTATAATTACCCATAAAAAAATACCCTGGTAGCTTAACCCAGGGTATTTTCGCAATCGGTAAGATGATTATGCCTCCAACCTTTCCCTAAACTCTTCCCAGCTGACTTTTGCTTGTAGCTCTACGATACAGCGCAGAGTCTTACTGACTAGCTTTGGGTGGAGTGGCACTACACAGCGTACCTCTCTTTGTGATGTCCACTTTGTAAGCAGAACATGATTTCCCTCTTTTCCAACTTCTACAAAGCCTAGACGCTTCAATGAAGACAAAGCCGCAACTCCTGAAATACAGTCTAAGTCAGACTTCAGAAACTTACGCATTTATTTTTTCCAAAGAGGGACTTTCCCGATTTTAGCTTAAATTTTTTGGCTGTGAGAGTTATCTGTTAGGAATTGCGACCAGAAGTACAGGGTTTGGTAGACTGTGGCAATTCTTTCAGATAAAGTTCTGTAGCTTTCTGTAAATTGGCTATAGCTTCTTCACGGGTATTTCCTTGACTGACTGTACCTACCTCACGGCATTCAGCAATGTATATGCCTTCTTCTTGTACAACAATCGCATTAAATTTATGTCCTTTTACAGTAAAAGGTTCGCCAGTCATTGGAGAATCTCCTAGAGCATCTCTGACTTGGTAGAATTCATTTGATTGTTGTAGTTGAGCGGGCAATTCTTCCTGTTGAAACTCTTCTGTTTCCTCAAAGTAAAGACGCTCCTCCAACTCTATATCGCTAATACCAAGCATTTCGGCAACACGTCGCAGTGAAAGTTTATCTTCTTCAACAGCACGGTAGGCAAGTTCGATGAAAATTCGAGGAAGTCGTTCTTCTATAGAAAGAAAACGCTTCCCAAATTGATCGGGAGAAGGACTGTAACCAAGATGTCGTTCTAAAACAGCAGGTTGTACATTCTTAAAATTATCCTGAGAGTTGGCTAGTCGGTTTTCTTGTTCCAATCGATAGAGCATCATATCATAGCTAACTCCGAAGTAGCGAGATAGATGTACAACCTCTGCTGGATGGCTAACAGTCTTCACTTTCAAACTTGGCAAACGCTCTTGCAATGCCTCAGAAGGAATCAAAAAATAAGAGGCAAATTTGTCAGAGAAAGCCTGTAAGGGAGTATTATCTCCGTGCCGGTAAATTATTGCTGGTCGGTCATGCTGGTAAAGACTGTAAGCAAATCCCTGAGCCAAGCGGAACGAGCGCCAAGTATTTGCCTTATCTTGGTTAAGAGCGATAATGTGTCCCAGGTTTGGGTGAGGAAAAAACAACCCTGCGATCGCATTTTCTTCCTTGCCAAAGGGAATTGTAAAAACCAGCAACCCTTGAGCTTCTAAAAAGCTTTGCAAATTACTAAGGGGAACCATCCCTAAGTTGTAGTGACTTCTGACTTTTTGAGCTGCGAATAGGGCTGTTTGAGCATCCTTTAAGCGGGAGTTATCAAGGGGTGCAAAAGGTGGATGCTTTGGCTCAGGAAAAGGAGTATCTGTTTCCCTGTACAGTTTCTCTAGGGCATAAACCTTCTCAATTAAATGCCCAATTCCTGCCTTACTGGAAGTTGAAATAGTTTCGGAACCAAGGCGTAAGGCTTCTTCCCAGTCTGTTTGAGCTACCTCTTCGCCGAAAAGCGATCGCAAAGAGACTCCATACAGCCTCGCCAGACTCTCCAAACTCAAAGCATCTACCCGACGCTTACCGCTCTCGTACTGGTTCAAAGCAGCCGGGGTCACATCTATAAATTGCGCCGCCTCAGTTTGAGTCATGCCAGCTCGCTCGCGGGCGACACGCAAACGCTGACCTAAGATGTCGTAGTTCATTGGAGTCACGCGAATAAAGAGCCTCAGTCAGAGGATATCTAAATCTCTGTCTTGCGCTGAAAGACATTCAGACTTATGGTTCTATATTAACACTATGTTAAACTAAATGCTACTAAAAAATATTTTTAACGCTAATGTCAAAAAAGATCCTCGATACTGTGGTTTTACGGGTTATGAGCTTTGCTCATCCACGGGGGATAGATATACTGCTAGAAGCTCTTAATGTTTCCTCTGCTCAGTTTCCGGCTGAGATTTACAACCGGGACGAGAATAGTCGCCCTCTGGAGGAGGATGATGAAGGGTTAAGCGAATTGGCTATGGGACTGCGAGGGGCACAGCGTAAGATTCAGCAGTTGCCTCCACGCCAGACTTTGCGCGAACGCACGTGGCTAAGAAACTCACAGCAGCTACCTCGCCACTTTCAGCAGGGAAGTTTAATCGTGGAACCTTTGACTGTAGAAGAACTCTACGAACGAGAGATACTCCAGGAAAAGTACCCAAAGTGCGATAAAGGCGAGGCTGCCTGCTTAGTTCTGGCAAAGCGTTACCAAGGATTGGCTGTGTTCTTATCTTCAGATAAAAAAGCTTGTCAAGTAGCGAAAGAACTCGGCATCCCTTATCTGACTCTGCCAGATATCCTTAAAGCTTGGGTTGAGCAAAAGCAGCCCACAAGAGAGGAATTTGATGCCTTAGTGAAGGGTATATTTGCCGCTAAGTTCGACCTGAAAAAATCCTTTTCAGATCTAGATGAACTACGGCAGGGATTACAGAATTAAGTAATCCGAGCGGTTTTTTAAGCTATATACGCTCTGTACTTACGCAACTGTCACAGTTTTTAATTAAGCGTAGACTTAACACTTTCTAACGGGTTTAAGTAGAGACGTTAGATGTAACGTCTCTACAAGCCGTGATGTTAATTAACCGGATAATTCAGACTCGCTGAAAAATCGCTGATTCATGCGATCGCAATGCTGACACAGATTCTCCAATTTCAGGGCATAACCTACGATGGGGCTGGTAAATGGAGGCTTAATAATATTACCAATATACCCATAGGCAGTTGCATCTAAAGTCGTGGGTTGCTCTCCCATAAAAAACGGTTTATCAGCCAAGAAATCCGATAGTGCTTGCAGATCGGCAGTAGTAATTTGGTAGATTTCCTCACTGCTGTGACGCCCCAAACCCTGAACGTACATTTGATTGAGATAATTTTGCCGCAATTCTTCCAGGAATGGCTCCCATCCTTCTGGCGGAGCATTATTTCCCAGCATACTAGCTAGCAATGCTTTATAAATCCGCCAGTTTTCGTCCACGAAGTAGCGAATGTACCCGATTCCCCAGTAAGTGTTTTCTTTTAACATTCGGCGGAAAGCAAGAGAGATTGCTCGCTCACTAGATGTTAAACAGGAATCGATATCTATCCCTTCTTTTTCCTTGAACATCTCGACGATCAAAGTCGAATCGCCAACCAGTTTTCCTTGATATTCAATGAAGGGTATTTTGCCCTTTGGCGCTGCTGCTATATTTGCTGTTCTATCAGTTTTGTGAGGGATTTTTGCTATGCGAAGCCAGGTTTCCAGCTTGGCACAGGCGGGGCTAGTACTTGGTATTCCCCAAACGGATGGTGTGGTGTATAAGGTAATCATCAAAGTCAATCGTTTTAAGTAGTCAGGTTTTCCTCTTCCAAGTTGGTAGTAAGAACTTCAGTCCTAACCAAGTTGGTAGTAAGAACTTCAGTCCTTGCCCAGTTGGTAGTAAGAACTTCAGTCCTACAAGTTGGTAGTAAGAACTTCAGTCCTTATGTTCCGGAGCGGCTAAAATTAAAGATGCCCACCCGGAGTCGAAAGGACTAAAGTCCTTACTACGAACTGTTGTGCTTACCCTCCATCCTAAACTATTGCGTCTTTTCCTATCGCTGCTAGGTCTATTTCTAGCCTGCTTTATCGCTATTGGCAGCATCGGTATCCCAGGAATACAAAGCAACGAAATTCTTTGGGATACTTGGGGAGTTCCTCATATTTTTGCTCAAGATCGGGAAAGTCTCGCCCGTGGTTTTGGTTGGGCGCAAATGCAAAATCACGGTAACTTAATTTTACGCCTCTACGGTACGGCACGGGGACGCGCCGCCGAGTACTGGGGAAAAAATTACCTCGATGGGGATAAGTTAGTCAGAATAATGGGTTTTGCAGATTCTGCACCCGAATGGTATCAAAAACAAAGTCCTGCTTTCCGCCGCTATCTTGATGCTTTTGTGGCGGGGATGAACGACTATGTTAAACAAAATCCGGATAAAATAGCCGATGAATTGAAAGTTGTTTTACCAATATCGGCAACTGACGTTCTCGCTTATATTCAATTAGGGTTTTTTAGTTTTATCGCCCAAACTGGAGGATGCGGACAAATTGCTAACTTGGAAAGATTGGCAGGAATGGGATCGAATGGGTGGGCGATCGCTCGATCTCACTCTACTACCAAACACGCCATGTTACTGGCAAATCCCCACCTAGCATGGTCTGGCGGTCAAACTTGGTTTGAGGCACAATTAAAGTCACCAGAAATAGATGCCTACGGTGCAACTTTAGTCGGTTTTCCAGTTTTGGGAATTGCTTTTAACGATTATCTGGGTTGGACTCATACAAATAATACTATAGATGGATGCGATTTGTACAAACTTAGTTTAGCTGATGGGGGATATCGGTTTGATGGACAAGTGCGCGAGTTTGAAACTTCTAGACAAACAATAAAAATTAGACAAGAAGACGGTACTTTTAAGGAAGAATTGCTATTAGTACGGCGGTCTATACACGGCCCCGTGGTAGAAAAAGATGGAAGTGCGATCGCTATCCGCATCGTCGGCGTAGATCGCTTTCCCGCCTACGGCATCATAGAGCAATTGTGGAATACCGCCAAGGCGAAAAACCTCACCGAGTTTCAAGCAGCACTCCAACGACACCAACTGCCATTTTTTAATGTAATTTACGGCGATCGCGACGGTCATATTATGTATCTATTTAACGGATATGTACCCGTGCGAAACCAAGGAGATTTTAATTATTGGCAGGGTATTGTTCCCGGCGATACCAGTGAAACTTTGTGGCAAAAAATACATCCGTTTAGCGAATTGCCGAAAGTTATTGACCCTCCCGGCGGATGGGTGCAAAATTGTAACGATCCGCCCTGGAGTTCGACATTTCCCCAAAAACTAGATCCGAAAGATTTTCCGCCTTATATCGCACCCCAGTTTATGAGTTTGCGGGCGCAGCGTTCGGTACGAATGTTACAGGAAAACGCCAGCATTTCCTTTGATAAACTAATCGAGGATAAATATTCCACCCGCTTGGAATTAAGCGATCGCATCCTCGATGATTTAATTGCTGCTGCTAGACAATACGGTAGTCCCTTAGGGCGTCAAGCAGCAAATGTATTGGAAAAATGGGATCGTTTCGCCGACGCCGACAGTCGCGGTACGTTGCTTTTCCAGTTATGGGTAGAGGAAATAAAATCTCAACGCGGTGACTTGTCTGGAATGTTTGCCACGCCCTGGGATGAAAGCAACCCCCTTACCACCCCAAAAAGTTTAGCCGCTCCCCGCGCTGCTGCCGTTGCCCTGGAAGCTGCCGCAACAAAACTTCAAACTGCCTACGGCGCGTTAGATGTGCCTTGGGGCAACGTCATGCGGCTGATGCGGGGTAAAGTAGATTTACCCGCTAACGGCGGTGCCGATGAACTAGGTATTTTCCGCGTACTCGAGTTTGAACCTATCCCCAATGGGGGATTTCGAGCGGTTTTTGGCGATACTTATATTGCGGCGATTGAATTTTCTCACCCGATAAAGGGTAAAATACTCAACACTTACGGCAATGCTACCCAACCCGGATCGCCCAATATAGGCGATCAGTTGGAACTTGCGGCGCGTAAGGAGTTAAGATTTGTGTGGCGTAAGCGACAAGAAATTGTTGCTCACTTGGAGTCTCGCCAAGTTTTCTCAAGTCTGGGAATGTAAACGATTCTCGAAGATTTAAAATATTTAGAATAAAAGCTATTATTCGTGGCTTTTGTGCCTTATCGACCGCCAGGGTCTTTAAGGCAATAGCCCTATGGGTGTGTCCTTTTGAATTCACACCGCATGTGTTATGCCTAGAAGAAAAAAGACGTTCCTGTGCGGTCACAAAGGATACGGGCAAGTTTGCCATCTTTGTGTCCAACAACAGGTAGAACGGGACCAAAAAAAACAGCAAAAACTAGAGTGGGAAGCTACTTTCGCAGCAGATCCGATCGATTTGAGGGATTTGCCCAATCACGTAGTCGTCAAGGCTCGCGTGGTAATTGCTGCCTTACAGAACCAAAGGCATTATACAGAATTTGGTGGCAAGCGACTGCGACACGATCGCTTTGTGATCAGCATTCCCATTACCCGCAACTACCGCATGATCTGTCGCGACTGCGGTAGCGTCCTGGTTCCCTGCCAGGTCTTGTCCCACGAGGATTATAATGTCCGCAAACCAGGAGGTTAAGAGAATTTTAGATTTTAGATTTTAGATTTTAGATTCAGGACTTACGCAAACACCAAAGTTTCTTTGAAAAATCGTCGGTTTGGCAACGAAAGATATCCGCAGAAACTTTGATGATAGGAACGCCCTTGCGTAAGTCCTAAGATTGTAGTAGGGTCGTGGCTGAAAACGGGCGCTCCAGACTACAATCATGTTACAGTTGACTAGACACAGACATTATATTTTTTATGGCTCAGTATCAAAAGGTTGAATATCGCATTGGCAAAGACGGCAAAATTGTAGAAACCGTCCTCAACGGTACAGGTTCGGGTTGTAGGGCGAATACTGCGGGACTCGAACAAGCACTGGGTGAAGTAGAATCTCAAGAACTACTGCCAGAATACTATCAAGATGAAGAAAATGTGACGATTGACCAAAACCAATCGCAGAAAATGGGTAATGGGTAATGGGTAATGGGTAATGGGTAATGGGTAATGGGTCATAATTACCCGCTACCAATTACCAATTACCAATTACCAATTACCAATTAGCAATTACCTAATATGGATGACAACAATTTATTCTGGTTCGGTTTGGTTCTGTGGTTGGTGATTATTTTGCTAGGTTTCAGCTTCTTTCGTTCTCCGAAAGACGTTGAGGATAGCGGGATCAACGATAGGATTACTGCGAGTAGAGAAATCGAAGAATTGCGGCAAGAATGCTTGCGACTTCGGGAACAATTGCAGCAGCAATCTCGCCAACTAACTGTTGATTTTCAGAGTACTACCTTCTCGCAATTACAAACTTTGTTAACCAACTATCCCAGCGTTCGCCAAATGGTGAAAGCGAAACCAGATTTACCGGCTAAAAATATAATTTCGCTGTTTATCCCATTGGATAATATGTTGAAAAGTTGGGGATACGAACCGATAGGTTCGCCTTGGGAACAAGTGCCATATAATCCCCAACTGCATCAAGGCGATACGGATGATATGAGGGAAGGGGAGTTAGTTTATGTCCGGTTTGTCGGGTACCGAGACGGTTCGCGCATCCTTTCCCCCGCCAAAGTTAGCCGCACTTTACCTATTGCCTCTAAATAATAAGCAGGGGAGCGGGAGAGAATTATCCAATTAGCAATTAGCAATTAGCAATTACCAATTAGCAATTACCCAATGATTATTGCCATTGATTTTGGGACTAGCAATACGGTTGTTTGTACGTTAGATCCGGTGACGCAGACGCCACGGACGTTGAGATTTAATGGGATTTCGCGGTTGTTTGAAACGCCGGGTGGTTCGGTATCGGTTGTTCCGACTTTAGTGTATGTTCAGAAAGACAAGATTGCGTTTGGGGAAATCGTGCGATCGCAACGCCTCTCCTCTACTCAAACAGAGCGATTTTTTCAAGCATTTAAACGCGATTTAGCCGCCGATTTTCAGCCGCCACCCCGTCAAATTGATGGCAATAGTTACTCGGCAGAATACGTATCGGAACTGTTTTTAACAGAAATTTGGCAACAGCTATCATCGGAACAAATCAACCCAGACAAGGTAATATTTACCGTCCCAGTTGGTGCATTTGAACGCTATTTAGACTGGTTCCGCGACGTTGCAGAAAAATTAGGCGTAACCGAAGTTCAAATCGTCGATGAATCCACCGCCGCCGCGTTGGGATATGCGGTAAACCGACCGGGTTCTGTGGTTTTAGTGGTAGATTTCGGCGGCGGAACTTTGGATTTAAGCTTAGTTCGTACCGCCGCAACAAGTGGTGGAAAAAAAGTATTAAAAGCCGAAGTAATTGCTAAATCAGATGCTTACGTTGGCGGAGTTGATATTGATGTTTGGATCGTAGAACATTATTTGAGGAAAATTGGGTCTTCGCGTTCAGAAATAAAAGAAATCGGCAGGCAGAATTTATTAGAAATTGCCGAAAGATTGAAAATTCAACTTTCAACTGCACAGTCAGCGTCAGAAAGTTGGTTTGACGATGAGAATTTTATTGCCCACGATGTGAGTTTAAACCGAGACGAATTAGAAGAAATATTAGAGAATCAACAATTACTAGAGCAACTGCGGGAAGCTTTAGATGAAGTTTTGGCGATCGCTTACAGTAAAGGCGTGAGTAAATCCGATATAGAATTAGTCGCAATGGTGGGGGGAAGTTGTTTAATACCCGCAGTGCAGAAGTTGATTATATCATATTTTGGTAAATCGCGCGTACAAGTTGGGAAACCATTTGAAGCAATCGCCCACGGTGCATTAACCTTACCTCAAGTAGTAGAAGTAGAAGATTACTTGCGCCACGGGTATGCAATTCGTTTGTGGGAACCGCAAATTAAAACATATTCTTATTTGCCATTATTTGAAAAAGGCAGCAAATATCCCTGCCAGCGAGATGAATCGCTGATATTGCAAACAGCAATCGATGGACAGCGAGAAATTCGTTTAGATATTGGGGAAGTTGCAGATATATCCCAAGCAGAAGTAACCTTTGATGCCAGAGGGCGAATGACAAGCAGCCACCTACAGCATCAATCACAATATCGGTCATTAGAAACCCATCACGAACAAGTTTGCGTAGCCCATTTAGATCCGCCGGGACAAACTGGAATGGATCGAGTAGAAGTAAGCTTTGAAGTTAATGAAAAGCGGATATTATTGGCAACGGTGAGAGATTTGGTAACGGGGAAAGTGTTAGTGGAAAGGGGAGCGATCGCTAAACTTCAGTAAATTAACGCAAGTTGCTAGTTATAGAATATTGGTTTTAGATCCCCCCCAGCCCCCCTTAATAAGGGGGGAGAAACGTTAAAATTCTTCAAAGCCCCCCTTGCCAAGGGGGGTTTGGGGGGATCGGTTTTATAACTAGCAACTTAGGTTAAATTAGCTAAAATTCAGGAAAGACCGAGATAAATTACCCATGACTGCTCAAAATTTACTAGATCGCGTTACTGTAGACCCAACAATATGCGCTGGAAAACCCTCGATTCGAGGGACACGCATTTATATTGCGATTATTCTGGATGCTTTAGCAGAAGGTCTGACTCCTGAGCAAATTATTGACCATTATCCTTCCCTGACCATAGAAGATATTCGTGCAGCGGTAGCTTATGCCGCTGAACTAGCACGAGAAAACATTTGGAAGGTTTCGTAAAAGTGAAAATCAAGTTAGATGAAAATTTATCGCGTTACCTCAAAGATCTACTTCAAGCTGAGGGATACAATGTAGAAACTGCTCTGGATGAGGGGCTTAAAGGCAGACCGGATGTTGAAGTTGGAGCCACTGCTAGAAACGAAGGACGGATACTTTTTACCCTTGATGTAGAGTTTGCCGATCTACGCAAATATCCACCAGGCAGTCATCCAGGAGTCATTTTATTTCGACCCCGCACAATGGGGCCATTAACTGTTAACAATTTTGTTTTAGAATTTGTCCGCTCTACAGATTTGAGCGAGCTAGCAAAGGTGTGTTGTTGTGGTCGATCCCGATCGGGTTCGCGTGCGACGCCCGCCTGTAAATCCGGATGCTTGAGTTGCGATCGCGTACTTGGGCAAAAAATAGCGTTCGCGAAACTTCAGTAAATTAGCTAAAATTCAGGAGAAGCAGTATTGATTAAAGTGGGTCTGATTCAAGCGATTGACCTGGAAAAAATGAGGAATTCAATACTTGCTCTACCTCATAAAGACACTCTTGCGGAAAATCTTTGTAGCTTAAAGAAGTTTCGCGTACAGCTAAAGCTAGCCCGTACTGATAGGCTTTTTCCAATGCTTCGGGTAAATAAGGCTTCAAACTAGGATTTTCTTCCAACAAATCGGAAACTTGGCAGCGCTGCTCCCGAATTGTAGCAACCCAACTTTTAGAGCGGTTTTCGGGTTGAAACTCCCACTGCAACAAATGTCCTAGCAAAACTCCTAAACGGTTCCTCAGTTCCTGTCGCTGTTGCTTGCCCAAAGATTCAATCTCCTCAACCAAATTTGAGATATCTAAGCGCTCCCACGCACGATCTTGAAGAAATTTTACCTGTTCCTGCGTCCAGGCATAAAAGTCAATTTCATAAAGTCCAGAAGACTTAGGTATAGGCTCGTTAAAGTCAGGAGAAATTACTACTTTACCGCGATCTAACCCTGGAATTCTCGGTAATGACTGGTCAGCAATTGGCACTATACGGGCAATAGGAGTGCCTGCTTGAGAAATAATTACTTCTTCTCCTGACAACACTCGACTGAGCAATTGGGTCAAGTCTGCCTGTAGTGCGGGGAATTCTACAGTATACATACGATCGCTCCGACTTTGACGATACTAATATGCTGGCACAAGCGATCGCCCAGAGCAAAAAACAGCCAACGCGCCCTTAAAACTACAATTATAATACAAGAGGCCATCCACTTTAATCGCTGCAATGGCACAAAATCAGCCAAGATCCTACGATGTAGTTTTAGGGGGACAAACCCCAACACCCGTCAATGCTGCCGTTTTGGGAGGCATTGCAGGCGTCAGGCGGCGCTTAACCAGTCAAAATGTTGCCCAACGAGTAGCAGCACTGCAAGAAGCGGTTAAATATGGGCAAGCGGGTTTAGATTTAATCTTTCAATCGCTCAAAGATGAATCCGCTCAAGTGAGACAAACCGCTTACTTGCTAATTCAAAATTGCGAAGAATTGACTTTAGAACGGGCATTACAAGAATACAATCCCTATCAATTGTTTGAATGCCTGCACAAACATTCTACCGCACAATCTACGACTTATTCTGTTGCGATTAGTGCGGATGGACAATATCTTGTGAGTGGGGGGAGCGATAAGAAAATTGTTGTGCGATCGCTCTACACCGGCAGAATTATTCGCACCCTCTCCGGACATACCGATGGCGTCAAATTTGTGGCGATTAGTCCGTCGGGTCAAACCATTTTTAGTTGCAGTTGGGATAATACCATAAAACTGTGGAATTTGCAATCGAGTAAAGCCTTGGGGGATGGATTATTGCATACATTCGCGGGGGGTGAAGCGGGGGTAAATTGTATCTGCGTAGATTGCGATGGAAAGACTCTCGCGGCGGGTAATGAAGACGGGACGATTGGGTTGTGGAACATAGAAAATCAAGAAAATTTTCGCACCTTGACCGCACATAAAAATGGGATTAAATCCATTGCCATAACAGCGGATGGAAATATATTAGCGACGGGTAGTGCCGACGAAACAATCAAAATTTGGGATATGGCGACTGGGGAATTATTGCATACCCTTGAAGGA
Organism: Microseira sp. BLCC-F43; assembly: GCF_041929235.1. Lineage (NCBI taxonomy): Bacteria > Bacillati > Cyanobacteriota > Cyanophyceae > Aerosakkonematales > Aerosakkonemataceae > Microseira > Microseira sp. BLCC-F43. Next base: position 108,565 of record NZ_JBHFNP010000361.1, on the reverse strand, counting down.
CATTCAGAATGGGTAAAGTGTTTGGCAATTATTCCCGATGGAAAAACACTGGTTAGCGGCGCACAAGACAGGACAATAAAACTGTGGAACTTGCAGACAGGAGAATTGTTAAATACCCTAGAGGGACATTGGGATGAAGTGAATTCAATTGCCATTAGTCGGGATGGAAACACCCTGGTGAGTGGCGGGGGAAATTTGGATAAAACTATTAGGATATGGCATCTAAAGACGGGGACGCCATTACAGGTTTTAGAAGGACATTTTAATGGCATATCCTCGGTTGCTATGACTCCATCTGGAGGGAAAATTGTTAGCAGCAGTTGGGATAAAACAATCAGAGTGTGGGGGGCGCGATAATTTTTGATTTGTCGGGGTGGGTTTTACCAGAAGATTATGAAAAAAACAAACAATCTGAATAAACCCGCCCTCATTGTTGGGTGATAATAAAGATGCGATATGCCTCCGGCACGCAATCGCGTTCGCATATAATTTCCCTCAACTCATTTACTCTAAAACAGAATGTTGAACCGCTAAAAGAGTAATATCATCAAATTGCTCCGCCCCTTGAGTATGGGATAAGACATTCAGACTAATATAGTCTACAATATCGGACGCTTTCGGGGGGCAAAACTGAAGCAAATGACGTAACTTTTCAATCGTAAAAAATGAGTCTTGACAATCCCGCGCATCCGTCACTCCATCGGTAAAACCGAACAAAATTTCATTGGGTTGGAGATAGACTTGACTAATGCTAAATTTAGCATTAGATAAAATCCCGAGCGCTGGACTGGTAGAAGTTAATATCTCTCGGATTCCCGCCTGCGGATTGAGGATAAAAACTGGTTCATGTCCCGCGTTAATATAGGTTAATAGTCCCGTTTGTGGATCGAGTACGCCAAAAAATAAGGTGGCGAACATGCCTAAATAACCGTGATGACGGGCAACATAATCATTAGTTAAATTCAGAGATTGTAAGGCATTTAAATGAGCTAGATTAACTGTACTAGAAGAACCGAGCCATCCGGCTTTAGGTTGATACATTTCTAATAAATTAGATGCCGTTCCTCGCAATTTTGTTTCTTGAGAAAAGATGCGGATGAGACTGCGAAAGAGTGCCATGAATAAAGCAGCTCCTACTCCCTTATCACAGACATCAGCGATGGCAATTCCTATGGCATTATTCGATAATTCAAAAATATCATAGAAATCCCCCGCCACTTGTCTAGCTGGTTTAAAGAAGGCGGAAAATTCCCAACCTGATTTAAGAGAAATTTGTTTTATCTCGTCGCTGCTTGGTAAAAAGTTAAGCTGAATTTGTCTTCCTTTTTCCAATTCTAAATTGAGACTTTTTGAGTAAAGTTCAATTTGAGCGTAGCTATTTTTTAGAGCAAACTCTGCTTGCTTGCGCTGGTCGATTGCCTGATAAATTTGTTGATACATTTCCTGAAAAGTAAAAATAACTTCTCCTAATTCATCATGGCGTTTGAAGAAATTAGAATAAAACTGAGGATTGGGTTGATCGTAACAAATACACTCAGCCGCTTTTCTTAAATCTTTTCTCAAGTTAACGATAGGAGCAATTACGATTCGCTGGAGTGCGATCCAAGTTCCGGCTGTGACAAATAAGGAGATAATTATCACTAACCCAATAACTCGTAAAATGAAACCGCGTACTCCTCGATCAACCATTGTGGCATCATGGCGCAGAATCAACAGATAATCTTTACCCAATTCTACAGCTGTCCAAGCTACATCATATCGAGATAGTTGATAATCTAATAAATCCTTTTTTTCAGCAGCATCTACATCTTGAAACATTAATGCTGGCTGTTCGCCAAATGTTCCCACCCTCTGACCATTAGATTGATAAAGAGAACCGCCGACAATTACAGAACTTCCTTTCAGATTCGCCAGCAGGTTTAAAACATTTTCTGGAGAAGCTTGGGGAGGAGAAACTTTCATCAAAATTGAAACTTTCTCGGTGGAAATTTGTTTCAATTGACCGAGTAATTCTTGTTCTCGTCGCAGCACAGAGGGAACTAAAACGATCGCTTCGATGACGATAACACTGGTAAACAACCAGAAAACCACCCGTCTGGATAAGCGAGTTTTAAGAAGTTTAGCGAGTTTATTTAACATATTTATTCAGCCAGATGACGATAAACAACTAAAATATTGCGATTGCGATCGCCCACTCTCTCGTAAATAAATCTATCCACACCTTGAATCGCTAAATAAACTCCTAATCCTCCGATTTTTCGTGTTGACAAAGGTTTGTCTAAATCATCAGGAGTTCCTTGTTCTATAGGATCGTAAGGGATTCCCGTATCTTCGAGACAAATAGTTACAGCATTATCATCAATGTCTACGTTTAAATGGATATCGCCTTGCTTTCCCACCGCTTCGTAGCCATAACTAATAATATTGGTGGCGATCTCATCTACCGCGAGACGTAATCGATAAGTTGCTTTTTTATCTAACTTGGCATTGCTAGCTACAGCTAAGACATACTCAGAGATGGTATCTAAAGAATCAAAGCTTGCTGATAAAATTAGAGATTGCATGGTGTTTATGCCGGGAGCGTGAATGCTAAATAATATTGACACTATGATGAAAACCGACTGTTTTCAGAGTAGAGACGATCGTTTCCGATGCCCCGGTAATATCAATATCTACCTGAGAACCCATTTTCTGTTTAGCGAATACAAGAACGCGCAATCCGGCACTAGACATATAGGATAAATTTCCCATATCTAAAATCAGTTTTCGGATCGCTTGTTTGGTAGTTTGTTCGATAGTTTCTTGGAAAATTGCGGCGGTATTTGTCACGATTTCGCCCGTGAGGGTAATCGTTGCCACTTGATCGATGATTTTTAACTCTGTTGTCAGATTCATATTATTTGCCTACTAGAATAACAATCGAGCGATCGCCTACTAACATCCCCGTCTGATTCGCTAATAGCGGTTCTTTTCCCACTTGCCAAATATCATGAGGATGAGGACATCCCGTATTAGCGAAAATGTGCCATTGTAAACCAGAAGGTAAGCCCGGTAACTCAAAATCGAGAGGAGAATAGTGCATATTCATGGCTACATAAATATAGTCATCTTGCGCGTGTTTACCACACAATAGAAAAGCGAGAACGCGACTAGAATTAGACCAATCCGCAGACCATGCTTTAGTGCCATGCCATGATATATCTGCGTAGCCACTGCCCATCCTATCAGTATGATGGAAATGAGCGGCATTTCTTAACGCAGAGTGGGCATGACGAAAGGCAATACAAGTCTTAAAAAAATGGAATAACTCAGCATTTTTGTCTAGAAGTTGCCAATCTAACCAATTTAATTCGTTGTCATGACAATAGGCGTTATTATTTCCTTGTTGGCTTCGTCCCATCTCATCTCCCATCAGGATCATCGGCACACCTTGAGACAGCGTTAATATAGCGATCGCATTTTTCATCAACCGCTGTCTTAGGTTTAGAATATTCGCATCGTCCGTCCATCCTTCTGCCCCACAATTCCAACTATAATTATCATTTCCCCCGTCCTGATTATGCTCTCCATTGTCATGATTATGCTTATGGTTATAAGAAAACAAATCAGCAAGGGTAAAACCATCATGGGCAGTAATAAAATTAATTGAAGTCGTCGGCGGTCTGCCAGAATGTGCGTACAGATCGGGAGAACCCTGAATTCTTTGCGCCATTTCTCCAACGCATCCCTCATCTCCCTTTAAAAATTTACGGATACAATCGCGATATTTGCCATTCCACTCCGACCAACGACCGAAAGCCGGGAAAGATCCAACTTGATACAATCCCCCCGCATCCCATGCTTCAGCAATTAATTTGCATTTAGCCAGAATCGGATCGAAAGCGAGGGATTCTAATAAGGGAGGATTAGACAGCGGTTTACCCCAAGGATCGCGACCAAGAATAGTTGCTAAATCAAAGCGAAATCCGTCGATATGATACTCACTTGCCCAATATCGCAAACAATCTAAAACCAGATTTCTGACAATCGGATTATTACAATTGAGCGTATTTCCCGTGCCGCTAAAATTAAAGTAATAACCTTCGGGAGTCAGCATATAGTAAGTTTTGTTATCCAGTCCCCGAAAAGAAATTGTTGGCCCTTGTTCGTTTCCCTCAGCAGTATGGTTAAAAACCACATCTAAAATTACTTCAATGCCGACACGATGCAAGTCTTTAATCAGCGTTTTTAACTCATCTACCTGCATTCCCCATTTTCCTGTAGATGCGTAACCCGCTTTCGGGGCAAAAAAACCGACGGGACTATATCCCCAATAATTGACTAATAATTCTCCCGTGTCAGGATGGATGCGAGAATTTTCAAACTCATCGAACTCGTAAATTGGCATCAGTTCGATCCCATTAATTCCCAGTTCCTTAAGAACGGGAATTTTTTCACGAATTCCTGCAAACGTACCCGGATGTTTCACCCCAGAAGTAGGATGATTAGTGAACCCGCGCACGTGCATTTCATAGATAATTAAATCTTGAGCCGGAATTTCTAAAGGTCGGTCATCTTCCCAATCAAAATCATCGAAAGCAATCCGCGCGCGATGTTGATAAATATCCTGCCAATTAGGCGGTATTCCCCACCGATCTCGACCGCCAATAATTTTAGCGTAGGGGTCTAAAAGTATTTTCGTTTTATCAAACCAATGTCCTGCTACTGGGTTAAATTCCCCATCCATGCGATAGCCATACTCTAAATTTTCGTAGTCGAGATCGAAAACAACCATACTGAACGCATTCCCTAAACGAAACTCATCGGGAAAGGGAATTTCAGCGAAAGGTGCGGCAGCATGTTTTTCAAACAGGACAAGAGTACAAGACTTGGCATAACTAGAAAAAATCGAAAAATTCACCCCGAATGGCACTAAAGTAACGCCAAAAGGAAACGGTTTCCCGCGTCTAAGTTTGAAGTTTTGATAACGATGAGTGGGATGGATATCGATGCGTTCCATAGTAGGAGATTGGGTTTATTGCTAATTGGTAATTGGTAATTGGTAATTGGTAATTGGTAATTGGATTTATTGGCAGTAGGGGCGGGTTTAACGAAATATTTCTTGGTTCCAATCAATGGTTGGTAAAACCCGCCCCTACTTATTTAATGAAGTAGGGCTAAACCCGAATCTAGAGTGTCGCTGATGGTAAAAAAATTGAGAAAACCAGTAACTGCCATCGTGTCGGCGATTTCTTCGGATAGTCCTACTAACACTAACTTTCCATCGAAAGCGCTAGTTTGACGGTAGAGAGAAAGAAGAAAGCGTAAACCCGCACTGGACATATACTTGACTTGTGACATATCGAGGAGAATTTTATTACCCGAAGTTGCTAGGGGCAAAATTTTTGCTTGAATTGTGGGCGCTGTGTTGGTGGTAATGTCTCCTGAGAGGGAGACAACAGTTATAGTTTCTAAGGGATTGATGGTGATTTCCATAGGTTTAATTCGGCACGATTTGAACTTTAACTTTTACCCTGTCTTTGCTGTCGGGGAGAGCGATCTCTAATCCTTGGGGAGCGAAATTGGTGTATTTTTCTCCGTCAATCTCACACGCTCCTATCTTGATACTGTTTGGGGGTAAAATATCGGGCGATACTCGGAGAATTCGCTGGTCAAATCCATCCGCTAGGGGTTTAAAATAGAAGTCCATCGGCTGTTTATAAATCAGTAAATTCGTGTAAACTGCCGCCAGATAACATAATTCTGTAGAGTGATAGCCACTCATGGAATGGGAACTTTTATTGCGTTCGTTTCCTCCTGCTAAATAAGGCATTCCGTTCGCAAGGACATTGAAATAAACGCCCCCATCTTCAGTGTCGAGAAACCATGCGTTGTAAAATGATGCAGCTTCTTGCGCTAGTTGGTGATATCGAGGGTTTTTCAGACAAGCTGCGAGGATGTAATAGGCTAATATTGCTTGTTCCTGTTGCCACCAAGCTTTGCGATCGTGCCAAACAAAACGATAATATGATTCGTTGTTTTTTAAGCGACGTTCTACGACATCATACCATCCTCCCCTCGTGCGATCGCTTCCCACTTCCGGCATCAGATCGGCGATTTTGCAGGCTAATTCCAAATATTCAGATTTCGGTTTAATATTGTACATCCGCATCAGATTCCAAGCGATTTTCAAGTTATGTCCCACCACGGCACGATCTTGCTGCCATCCCCAGGATCGATCCGGTGACCAATCAGCATAAAATCGTTCTTGCACGAAGGGGCTATATCCGTAATCGGGAAAGCGTTTCACAATCGTATCGCAAGTATTTTCTAGCATTTGAAAATACTTTTGCTCTCCCGTTGCTAACCAAAGGTTGATTAGATAAGCAGGGGCATGATCTCCGATAGAATTCCAGTTTTTTTTGCCTTTATTGTCTCCTAATGCTTCGCTATGAGGATCTAAAGTGACGGGATCTAGATGAGAAAAATAGCCCCCATACTCGCTGCGATCGCGGAAAAACCGATCGAATAGTCTAACCGTCAATCTGGCATCGTTGAGAATGCGAGAATCGCCAGCGATCCGATAGGTTTGAACCGGACCTGCTAGGGCATATATTTGTTCGTAGGCAGGGATAGCATAGTAATCATCGCTAAACTCGGAAGCAAAGATTTTTTGTTCGAGTTTATTCTTGACATTGATGCCGTGATACCAATAGACAATCTCGTTATCAATGTCCAAAAATCTCATGTGTTCTCGCAGATATTCTGTCCCCTTCTCCGCTGCCTCTAAAAACGGTTCTTCCCCCGTCATTAAATAAGCAGTAGCAAAACCATAAACTAAGCGAGAAATAGTATCAGTTTCTTGACTGTAGTTGGTCGTAGAACGAATTCCCGCTAGACTAAGATGAGTCCGATAGTCACGATAATCGATGCCATCTTTACCAAACTGGGCATTCAGATAAAAGTTAGCCAAAGAACGAACTTGATTTACCCACCAGGTAGGGTTTTCAAACAGAAAACCCTCGACTTGATAACCGACAAAAACCAGGAATTTCACCTCGAAATCGGGACTATTAGGATAAAAAATCCCATAGGCATAAAGATAGCGTCCCGATTCTAAAAGCGATCGCATTTTCCCCGTAACATCAATGTAACTTTCATCCAAATTTTGTAGCATTTTGGCATAAGCCATCGGACTGAGGACAGCGTGAAATTCTTCTCCAGCGCTGGTTTTGATGCCTAAGCGATCGCCATCGGGATTAAAATAGGTAACATACCCCGCAATTAGGTCAGAAGTCGGTGTTTTCATGATTTTTCTAGCTGAGACAAAAACACAGTCATAAATTCTTCGACGACACCTGGATGTCTAGCAGAAATTAAATTTCCATCCACATAAGTTGCGCTTGTTTCTCCGCTTTCATAAATTGCGATCGCTCCTGCATTCTCCACATCGGCGATAATATTATGAGCGCAGGTGACTTTTTTACCTTTTAGAAGCGTTCGATCGGCACAAAACAACCACAAACTATGACAGATAGTGCCAATTTTCAATCCTTCTGTCTGTACCGCTTGGCGCAGAAATTCAACCGCTGGTGCTTGACTGGGTTTCCCCGCTTCTGGATTTACTTGATACCGCAGTCTATCCATCGCGTAACCCCCGATTAAAATCAATCCTTTGTAATCCCTGGGGTTAACCGTTTGCAAGTCAATTGTTACCGTAACTTCTGCTTCGCGATCGTTTCCCTTGAAAGTGAGTTTTTCTTGTCCCCAAAGATGGGAAATATATTCCACTTCATACCCCCACTGAGGGAAGAATTCATTAAACCGTCGGTACTCAGTTTCGTCAAAATGTTCCTCGATCAGTACCCCGATTTTACCTTTGATTTCCTGGTTCATTATTTTCTTACAACTCGATCAAATTGACTAACTCATCGGGGGCATAAACATCTCGATAAAACGTTAATTGTTCCGTTTTCAGATACACTCCACCTTGATGTCCCCGCCTTAAAAAGGTGACATTTCCTTTCGCTAATGTCTCATTCGTTTCGTCATCTACACATTTCCATTCAAAGTAGACGACCTCGTGATGAAACATCACAATGGGCCAACACATAGTCACGTTTGGTTGTGCGATCAATGCCCACCAATGTTTTTCTCGTTCTTGTTGTTCTTTCAAGCCAACATAGCGACCATCTTGACATAGATACACCAAATCCTCGCGATATTCTCCGTTTAAAATATCTCCTCTTCCTTGTCTCAAAGCCTCGCAATGAGTAGGCCACCATTCTTGATTTTCTTGTTCGATTTTTTCGGCAGTATAACTAGAATTGATCCTGGGCAATTCAGCTTGCTTTTTGGCGTTCAATTCTTCAGCAATTTGAATTAATTGACCCTGCATATCCTCAGAGATTAATCCTGGTCTTGAGTAATCTGCCGATAAGTTTTGGTAGTAGTTAACTCGCTTTTTCATTGCCGATCTTCCCTTGATTTTTGGTAATCTTGCCGTGCCTTTTCAAACAGTACTTTTGCTTTCCTTAAAACTTGATTAAACTCTAACTGTTCTCCATTCGGGCCTTTGCAATAAACCAGCGTCCAACCCTCAAAGTCTCCGAAATCGGCACCGTAGAGTTTGCAAGAGTTATATTCAGATGCAACCTGTTGCCTTTCTGCTTGCGATCGCACTGTCACAATCCGGTTACACTTGACTTGATCCATCCCCCGTTTATGACATTCTGTTTCTAAATCCTTGACAAATTTATCCACATCTACATCATCTTTGAGATAAAAAGAGATGTGCATAGAATTGACAAAAGCAGGACTAGAATAGGCATGTTTTGCCGGAAAAGCATTACTTCCGTTCGGTGCAGCATTAGCATCTCGATACTGAAGAATTTCCAGAACCACATTATCGAACTGAATAAAATAAAGGTCTAACTTTTCCGTCCCATCTCTGAGATTAGGCACGCCAAGACTTTTCGGATCGACCCCCTTTTCTATTGCCTCAATTTCTTCTTTTTGAAATAGGGTATTGTGCATTGTATACCCGGCTAAACCGATTTCGGGAATAATAATTTTACCTCCCAGAACCTCGGTATAGAATTCTAAGGCTTTTCCCATATCTTCGACGGTGATACCAAAGTGATGCAATCCTTGAATTTGTTGACTTAAAGCCGATACAGGCTGAGATTCAAGCATGTGTGAGGATGGCATAGTAGTCATAGCCTAGTAATAGTTTTTTGGGTGTCTCGATCGTTTATACGAGGATTATGCTCGTTTGGATTTAGACAGTTTCAGAATTTTTCTTTTTTGCTTTATTCACCAGCAAGCCGATGCCTAAAACGCTTAAACCCATGACTAAAGAAGGTTCGGGAATCGGTTGCTGAACATCAACCCCTGAATTGTCAACTTGAAACGCACTACGTACATCGTTTCCATTGGCATCGGTTGCGGTTAGAATCTCGATAATTCTCAGATCCGACAAACCATCATCGATTAAAGCCGATCCGACTCGATAGCTAGTCGTGAATAAATCGATTGTCGTATTCGGCGCAACACCAGAACCACTTAAAGTTGCGCCTCTCACCTCAGATCTGGGATCGGAAAGATCGATGGTGAAAATATTTAGATTGGGAAATACTGCCTGACTGCTGCTATTATCTAAACCGATTAACGGTAATTCAGCCGGATCGCGAGCAACGCTAAAAACTAAATTAGTTAAATTGGCTGTTAATCCATCAGTATTGAGGCGAAAAGTAAAATCGATCAGATCTTCGATATTAGTCGATCGATCGAAAATTGAATCGCTATCTAACTGCGTCCCTCTGGGAACTAGGCTTAAAGAAGCACTGTAAGCAGGCATTCCGACTAAAAGTAAAGCGCTGGTAGCGGCTAAACTGCCCAAGCCTAAAGATGTCGTAAATTTCATACAACTTATCTCCTAATGATAAAATTTTCCCTGACATAGGGAGGGGGGAACAGTTGAAATCCCCCAACTAAAATTCAGCTTAGAAGCTGCACCTGCGGAATGACAATGGAAAAAATATTGATTTAGTAAACAGGAATTAAGCAAAAAAACCCTGTTTCTCTGAAAAATCGTGGGTTTAGAGTCGCGAGATTGAGGCAGAAACCGGGTTTTTGGCCCAACTTTCTCTATCGACAAATCCAAAACAACTTTTTCAGCGTAGTAGTAGTTATGGCAACTTGTTACCGAGAAAAAGATCGCAATGATGAGCATAGATAATCTTGATGCAGCAATGTCCTCATTCGATCGCACCGAAGGGTGCTTGTGTCTTTCGAGACAAACAATCTCTAGCCCTTTCCCTTTCCCAGATCCCCCGCAATTAAGTGAAATTTTTAGCTATATCGACGCTAATTACTGCCAAAACATTGGTTTAAAGGATATATCCCAGGTTTTCGGCTATTCCCCTTCCTATCTCACCAATCTGGTGCGTCGTTTGACAGGAAAAACCCTTTATCAATGGTTAATCGATCGCAGAATGTTTCAAGCACGCTACTTGTTATTAAACACCGATCTGCCCGTTCATCAAATCGCTAGATCGGTCGGTTACGAGGATGCGGGGCATTTTATCAAGCATTTTCGCCAACATCACGCTTTACCTCCGAAAACATGGCGAGAACATAGGAATTAGCAGATCGTATCTGCGCTAGTTAGGTCAGCGATCGCACTCCAAAACAAGTATCATAGAATACAAATTGGGCGATGCGATCGCCCCTAAGAGAAAAAACACAATGCCAGAAAACCCCAACCAACCCAGAGAATACGATGCCGTCTTAGGAGGACAAAACCCACCCACCTACGCAGCCGTATTAGGCGGAATTCAAGGAATCAAAAAGCGCCTCGCCAGCCCAATATTAGAATTACGCATCGCTGCACTCACAGATGCTCTCAAGTATGGAGAAAAAGGCTTAGACTTAGTTGTGCAAGCCTGGCAAGATGAATCGATTCCGATAAAAATTGCTGCCTATTCCTTACTTAAAAATAGACAGGAACTAAAAGTAAAACAGCAGCTAGATAAATTTCTCCCTTTTTTTGAATTTGAAGTAGTCACAGTTGATATAAAAGGACAGATAAATAGTCGCCACCGCCAGCCCGATTTTTTACAGAAGACTTGGGCAATAAAGTTAAACTAGACATGGTTGCAATTCCTGGTGGAACTTTTTTAATGGGTTCCCTCGCAACTGAAACACAGAGGCAAGATTGGGAAATTCCCCAACATCAAGTAACCGTCCAACCTTTTTTTATCGGCAAATATCCCGTGACTCAGGCACAGTGGCAAGCTGTTGCCGCACTGCCTAAAATTAATATCAACCTCAATCCCAATCCATCCTGTTTCAGAGGCGAAAATTTACCTGTATAAAATGTATCTTGGGACTCAGCACAAGAATTCTGTAAGCGACTTTGGGAAAAAACGGGGAAGATTTATCGCCTGCCTTCGGAAGCAGAATGGGAATACGCTTGTCGTGGAGGAACGACTACACCTTTCCACTTTGGTGAAACCATTACAAGCGATTTGGGTAATTACATTGGAGTGCAGATATATCGCGAGGAACCAAAGGGAATCGATCGTAAAGAAACGACACCTGTAGACAAATTTCCTCCCAATGCTTTCGGACTATACGATATGCACGGGAATGTTTGGGAATGGTGTGCCGATCCTTGGCACAATTATTATCATGATGCACCGAAAGATGGCTGCGTTTGGAATTATGGAGGAAATAATCAATATCGACAGCTACGCGGTGGTGCCTGGTGCTACTATCCCAGGTGCAGCCGTTCAGCGTTTCGTTTCAAAGCTGAACCAAATTCTAGATACCCCTGCATGGGTTTTCGGGTTGCTTGTTCCTCTGCTTAGATTAATTAACTCTTTTCCTTTCTTTTTGCGTTGCGATCGAGCATGATGTCTATAGGACTTACACAAAGCTTCTATCTGTAGGGTGCGTTAGCGCTAGCGTAACGCACCAGCCCCCTATATGTTATCGTCGATGCGTAATCCTAAATCCGTTTCGACAACCCCTATAATCTTCTTCTTGGCGTTCTTGGCTTCTTGGCGGTTCAATTAAAAGGGGGGTCATGGAAGCGGATTTTGTATAAGTCCTACCCTGCGCTCAACTAGCTAGAGGAAATGGTAAGTATGATTCAGACTCAGAAAAAAATTTACACATTTGCAGAATATCTGAATTACCATGATGGCACCGATTTGAAGTACGAACTGTTTAATGGAGAGCTAATTCCCATGCCACCTGCCAGCGGAATACATGCACTGATTCTGGTGTTTTTACTCAATCAATTTAATGCAGAAATCCAAAGGCTAGGTTTAAATTGGCTAGCCATGCCTGGGAATGTTGGCGTTCGCACGGGGGAAACAAAATCTAGAATTCCCGACTTAGTAATTCTCTCGGAAGTTCAAAGGGAATCAATTAGAACGATGTCGTCGGCTGTTTTAGAAGTTCCCCCTATCCTGGCAGTGGAAATTGTCAGTCCGGGAAACTCCCAAGATGATTATCGCTACAAACGTTCTGAATATGCCGTGCGAGAAATTCCTGAATATTGGATCGTCGATCCGATTCAGTCTAAAGTTTCTGTATTGCTACTGGTTGAAGGCTTTTATGAAGTTACAGAATTTACGGGCAATCAAGTAATTATATCGCAGACTTTCCCTGAATTGACGTTAACGGTTGAGCAAGTTTTGGCAGCTTAAGTAGGATAAATGAGAAATCTGGTTTCTGCCCCAGGTGCGTCAGCCTCTATCTGTAGGGTGCGTTAGCCAGCAGAGTACGGCACCATCGCTCCATATTTAGTGTTGCTGCGTCAGTCTATTAATATAAAGGAAAAAGTCTCATGTCCGAAAATCCCAATCAACCCAGAGAATACGATGCCGTCTTGGGAGGACAAAATCCGCCCATCAATGCTGCTGTCTTAGGCGGAATTGAGGGAATAAAAAAACGCCTCGCCAGTTCAATTGTAGAAGTACGCATAAATGCACTTTATGACGCCATCAAGTATGGAGAGGAAGGATTAGACTTAGTACTGCAAGCGTTGCAAGATGAATCAATCGAGGTGCAATTAACTGCCTATTCCTTGGTCAAAGATAGACAGGAGCCAAGAGTAAAACAGCAGTTAGACAATTTCTTTGAATTTGAAGTGGTGACAGTTGATGCTTTTGGGCAAATAAACAGCCGTCGCCGTCACTATGCCCGATACTTTACAGAAGACTTGGGTAATGGAGTTCAACTGGAAATGGTTGCAATTCCAGGTGGAACTTTCCTCATGGGTTCACCGGAAACTGAGAAGTGTCGGAAGAAAAACGAAAGTCCTCAACATCAAGTCACTGTCAAACCCTTCTTTATGGGCAAATATGCCGTGACTCAGGTACAGTGGCAAGCAGTTGCAGCATTACCTCAAATTAAAAGATCCCTGAACCCCGATTCATCCTACTTCAAAGGGGAAAATCGACCCGTAGAACAAATATCCTGGTACGAAGCGGAAGAATTTTGTGCGCGACTGTCTAAAAAAACTGGGAAAACTTATAGATTGCCAAGCGAAGCCGAATGGGAATACGGTTGTCGTGCGGGAACGACTACACCTTTCCACCTTGGTGAAACAATTACAAAAGATTTGGTTAATTACTACAGTCGTAATCAAACAACACCTGTAGGGAGTTTTCTACCCAACGCTTTTGGACTCTACGACATGCACGGAAACATCTGGGAATGGTGTGCCGACTCTTGGCATAACAATTATAACGGCGCACCGAATGATGGAAGTATTTGGGGGTCTGGTGAAAATAATCGTAAGCAGCTGCGCGGTGGTTCGTGGCTCAACTATCCGAGGCGCTGCCGTTCGGCGTATCGTGACAAGGGGAGCGATGCGGACTTTAAGCACGGCTTCGACATCGGGTTTCGGGTTGCCTGTTCCGTTGCGTGGACTCTTTAGCCCTTTATCCTTTTGCCCTTTTGCCCTTTACCCTTCTTTTCCCTTTCCGCCGCAGGCGGAGCGAATTTTTTTTCAGAAACCCGGTTTAGGTTTGATGCTTGGCTATCAGTTCTTGCACCACAGGAACTAACTCTATGGGAATTTGCATCGTTGTTTGGGTAGCCTCCTCGAAGGCGGGTTCAGAATTCTGTTCATCGGACTGTGGTACTTTGGGCGACACCCATTTATCCAGACTTTTAACTATAGCGCTACCTGCTGGCGTATTTACAAATGCTCAATTGAACCTCTGTATAGCGAGAGCGTAATCTATCTAATCTGTAACGATACCAGCGCGTAGTGCTATAAATCTGTAGGTCGAGCGTCTAAAAACCAATAATCATTGCCGATATCGGCAGCTTCATCTTCATCAAGATTGTTCATATCAAGACGTTCTTGGTATGCTTTCATCTGATATTCAATGGCTTCGATAATAAACTTCGTTGCTTTATAGGATAGAGCCATATAATATTTATTTGATTGATACAAGTTAAAATTAATGGTGCGTTACGCTACCGCTAACGCACCCTACTGGCGTGGCAAGGCTCGCAAATTTCATCTAAATCTTGAATTGCATCATCGGAGAACGCATAACTGCTCATGGTTGAGACTCCGCAATCCTGCGAATTTTCTCGCGGAATCTCTCAAAGACAACCTCGCCATCAGTGACTTGTCCCCTAGCAATTTGCTCGTTAGCACTGGCGATTTTCTGACGGAGTTCTTCAAGTCGCCTCTCATCCAAGGCGCGATCGCGTTCTTCTAACAATTGTAATGCTTGCGAGATTAGCTGTTCAACTGTTTCATATCTACCACTTTTGAGTTTTTCTTGAACGAACTTTTCCTGTTCTAGAGTAAAGGATATATTCATCAGTTTAGTCTCCTTTAATTTTGAGCCACTAGCTGCAATTGAAAATTTGCGATTTCAGATTTCAAATTTAATTCAAAAATCTGAAATCTGAAATCTAAAATCTGCAATTCCTTACACCCAGCGCCCTACAACTACGCGCACGGTTCCATCTTCTAGGATTTCTTCGTCTTCGACGTTAAAACCTTGGTCGCGTACCGTCGCCATCAAGGTTTTGTGAGCATATTTTTGGGAAATTGAATTAATAAATTCTTGCTGATTAATTCTCGCGCCCCAAAAATCTGCTACCAATGCATAATTTTCACCCTGGCGGCGAAAGCCCAAGTCGTAACCATTTGTCTGGCGAATGACATATTCTGCCTCAGTGGTATCGCCTTGATATCCGCGCACGAAGGTATTGCACTCGACTTTATGCCCCAATTCTTCTAAGACTTGGTGCAAGATTTCGCCGTTTTTGATTTGGACTTTGATTGTGGTGAAATGCGACATAATTTCTCCAATTTCAGATTTGAGATCGACCTCTCCCCCAGCCCCTCTCCTGCGAGGAGAGGGGGGCAAGAATTCTGCCCTCTCCTCTGGGAGGAGAGGGGCATTCTTGCCCCCCCTTCCCTTGCAGGGAAGGGGGCTGGGGGGATAGGTTTTTCCTACACCCAGCGTCCTACAACTACCCGAATCGTACCATCTGCTAAAGTTTCTTCTTCTTCAATGGTAAACCCTTGGGCGGGTGCGGTTGCCATCAGCATGTGATAGCCGTAGCGTTGGGTTAGTTCGTTCACCCATTGCTGTCCATAATTGTAGGCGCGATCGTAGGAAGAAATCACGGCTTCATAGGTTCCATCTTCTTGCTTTTTAAAGCCGAGATCGTTACTTGCTGCACCCAGGTATTTGCGGCGGATAATTACTTCTGCGGTTTCTTTCCGCAAGTCGTCTTGAAAGCCGTAAAGTCCTTGGGCTGTTTGGTGAATTTCGAGTTGATCTTTGAAGCCGATATCTTCTAGGGCTTTTACTAGGGCATTTACATCGCGGATTTGGGTTTTGATAGCGGTAAAGTGAGACATAATTTTAATTCTCCTTTGCGATAGTTGGTTCAATTGCTATCTTGCGTTTGATCGCCCACAGCCTGAAGGCTGGGGCTACACAAGCGAAGCCTGCCTCCGCAGGCTTTTGTGTTAGATCGCCCACAGCCTGAAGGCTGGGGCTACACAACCGAAGCCTGCCTCCGCAGGCTTTTGTGTTAGTTTTCCCAGTCCGCGCAGGCGGACTTTGTTTGTGTAGCCACAGCCTTCAGGCTGTAGGCTGTTAGTTTTCCCAGTCCGCGCAGGCGGACTTTGTTTGTGTAGCCACAGCCTTCAGGCTGTAGGCTACAGGCGCAAGATGTTAGTTTAATCTACTTCTAATGGCCCGATTCCTTTTTGAATTGTGTATTGTTTTAATTCCTCCGCTAAGTGGGTATCTTTAGATGCTGTTCGCGCGCCTGCTTCGGCTGCCCATTGTTTCAATTCTTGGATTTGGTGACGCGCGATCGCAGCCAATGGCACTGTCTCTTCTATTGCCCGTAAAATATCCACGGTGGTGAAATCTTGCTTATTATTCCCAAACGCCCGATACATCGCATCGATTATTACCTGTTCAATTTCAGCCCCGCTGAATTCTTTGGCATTTCTGGCTAACAATCCTAAGTCAAATTCCCGCAAACGACTGGGGCGCAAGCGCTGCAATTGTACTTTAAATATATCTTGCCGTTCTGCTTCTGTAGGCAAATTTAAAAAGAATATTTCATCAAATCTCCCTTTTCTTAACAACTCCGCTGGCAATATTTGCACGTTATTCGCCGTCGCTACGATAAATACCGGCGTGGTTTTCTCCTGCATCCAGGTAATCAAACTACCAAAAACCCGGCGAGAAGTTCCCGAATCTCCATCATATCCGGCGGTGATATTTCCGAAGGCTTTATCTATTTCATCGATCCACAAGACGCAGGGTGCTGTGGCTTCGCAAATTTGAATTAACTGTCGCACGCGGCTTTCGCTTTCCCCGACTATTCCGCCAAATAATCGCCCGGTATCTAAGCGCAATAAAGGCAACCTCCATTCGTGGGCAATTGTTTTAGCCGAAAGCGATTTCCCCGTGCCTTGAATTCCCACAAGTAACACGCCTTTAGGGTTAGGAATTCCGTATTTTCTGGCTTCTTCGGTAAATGCCTCTTGCCGCATCCGCACCCACTGTTTGAGATTGTCCAATCCACCCACAGTTTTGAGGGATTCTTTGGTGGTGAAAAACTCTAAGATTTCCGTTTGGCGAATCGCTTGCTTTTTCTCTTCCAAGATCAGGGCAATATCCGTATCGTCTACTTGTTGTTTCGCCGCCAATGCTTTCGCCAAAACTCGACTGATTCTGGCGCGACTTAATCCCTGACATGCTTTTATTAACTGTTCTTTGGCTAATCCGCTAACTTTGAGTTTGCTCTTGACTACCAATAGGTTGATTAAGTAATCAATTTCCCGCACATCTGGTAACGGGAAATCAATTACTGTCGTTTCTTCTCGCAATTCGGCGGGTAATTCTAAAACGTGAGAAGTCAGGATTAAAGTTTGACGCGAAGTCTTCAACCCCACCATCAAATTCCGCAACTCCCGGACAATCGGAGAATGCTTATCGCTGTAAGGATAATGCATTCTTAAATAAGGGTGCAAATCCCGCAGCACAAAAATAGTAGAATCTTGCCCAGCGGCTTTAGCAATTCTCCCCAACGCCGCCATCACCGATCCTTTATCGGCACCGTTATCATCCCACCCGCGTACAATATCCCAAAATAATAATTTGCGCTGCTCCTGCTGTTCGGCAACCTGATACAATACTTCCTCAACCGGGTCTTCTTCCGCCGTCACCACGTACAGCAGCGGATAACGCGCCCGAATCATTAAATCTAGCTGTTGCACTAATGCCTGATGCGGTGTATTTTCATGTGACTGCTGCTGTTTGTTCATCTGACCTCTACGCGATCGCTACCCCGTACATCTGTTTTTTATGATTACACTTGTAAAATATTTTGTATTATATACCATGGTGTACTATCACAGAGACAAGTAAGAGGGAAGATAGAAGAGGAAATCCCTATTCCCTAGCCCCCCAAAAACCGATGCAAATTTACTTGGACTATAGCGCGACAACACCAACCCGTGAAGAAGCGATCGCAGCAATGCAGCATGTCCTGACCCAACAGTGGGGCAATCCTTCCAGCTTACATGAGTGGGGAGGGCGGGCTGCAACCTTGTTGGAACAAGCGAGAATGCAAGTTGCTGGGTTAATTAACGCCCCCGCCGAGTCGATTATATTCACCTCTGGCGGGACGGAAGCGGATAATCTAGCAATAATGGGCGTGGCGCGACGTTACAGCCAACCCCAACATATCATTATCTCCAGCGTCGAGCATTCCGCCGTATCCGAACCCGCCCGCTTGCTGGAAAAATGGGGATGGCAAGTGACGCGATTACCTGTGGATAATTGGGGACGGGTGAATCCTTGCGATTTAGAAAATGCCTTGCAACCGAATACGGTTCTAGTTTCGATTATTTTTGGTCAAAGCGAAGTTGGAACGCTGCAACCGATTGAAGCGCTTTCAGAGATTGCACGTAACCAAGGCGTGTTATTTCATACAGATGCAGTGCAAGTCGCGGGACGGTTGCCCCTCGACGTGCAACAGTTACCCGTAGATTTGCTTTCGCTTTCGAGTCATAAAATCTACGGCCCGCAAGGGTCGGGGGCGCTTTACCTGCGTCCGGGGGTGGAATTGGTGCCGTTGCTGGGTGGCGGGGGACAAGAAATGCGCTGGCGTTCCGGGACGCAAGCGGTGCCGAATATCGTCGGTTTTGGCGTGGCGGCGGAACTGGCGGCGGATCTTGTAACAACGGAGACATTTAGGTTGATAGCGTTGCGCGATCGCTTCTTCGATCTCCTCGCCGATACACCCAGATTAATCCCCACGGGACACCGCTTGCACCGCTTACCCCATCACGTGAGTTTTTGCTTGCAAGACGCGGATGGGGAACAACTCAGCGGCAGAACAATTGTGCGTCAGATGAACTTAGCGGGAATTGGTATTAGCGCGGGTGCTGCTTGCAACAGTGGGAAACTCAATCCCAGTCCGACTTTGTTAGCAATGGGATACAGTTCAAATGTGGCAAAAGGCGGAATTCGGATAACTTTGGGACGCCATACAGAAGAAGCAGATATTGACTGGACGGCGATGGTATTAAAGCAAGTTTTGGCAAGATTGATGCCAGAACCTGCCTTATGTAAAATCTAATCTAAAAAGCTGGGTAAAATTGCGATGACTACCTTTTATTCTACAGATATTTCCGATCGCCGCTATCCCGATAGGGATGGTAAACCAATGGCAGATAACACAGAACAGTATCGTTGGATTGTCATTATTAAAGAGAACTTGGAGATTCTCTTTGCTAGCGATCCTAATGCTTTCATCGCCGGGGATTTGCTTTGGTATCCTGTCCGTTCTCAATTAGTTTCGCCAGCAGCGCCCGATGTGATGGTAGTATTCGGTAGACCAAAAGGAAAACGAGGGTCTTATAAACAATGGCAAGAAGAGAATATCCCACCCCAAGTTGTGTTTGAAATCCTTTCTCCTAGCAACGATGCTGAAGAGATGGAACGCAAGTTAGAGTTTTACGATACCTACGGGGTGGAAGAGTATTATTTATACAATCCAGACAATTTTAAACTGGATGGATGGCAGCGCCAAAATGGACATTTAGCTAAACTTTGGCAACTGAATAATTGGATTAGTCCTAGACTAGGAATTCGGTTTGATACGAGTGGGGGCGAGTTAGTAATTTATCGTCTTGATGGAGAGAGATTTTTGACTTCGGTGGAATTGGCACAACGGTTAGAACAAGCGGAGTTGTTATTAGAACAAGAAAGACAACGGGCCCAACAGATGGCGGCGTACTTGCGATCGCTAGGTGTCGATCCAGACAACTTGCCGTCAAATTGAAAGTTCTAAAGTAGGTTGGTTAAAATTCCAAAAATTAACCCTTCCACCAATTACCCTCGTGACCACGGATCTGCCTGGGAACGCCATTACCGATTACCCTTATTAATGTAGGCAGATAACAAAACAATGGCTGAATTACCTAAAACCCTAGAAGATGCGATCGCGCAATCTCGCGAAGCGACGAAAGCGGCACTAGCAGATGGATACACCCGCTTGTGCGTTGAATTGGTATTTCCCGAACTCAAAGCGATGCCGATAGCAGAACAATTCCTGCCAACTTTCGAGGGAATGCAACTCAAAGTATTCTTCCCCGATACAGGTGCTGCTGCCCTCGCCCGCCGCGATTGGAAACCTGAATCGTTTAAAATCGACGATATCGGCACTGGTAGAACCCCCATCGCCGACAAATTGGCACCGGAAGATGAGGTATTCTTGCTAATCGAACCGAGTGCGGTAGAAGTAGGAGAAGTGGAAAAGCTGTGCAACGCAGCCGAAGGACGCCCCGTGGTGATGTTGCTTCCCCGCTTAGAAGATGCGGCAATTGTGGGGATTGGATATGCAGCAAGGCAATTGCGAGAACGGTTCATCAAAACCCTGCAATCTTGTTACTATATCCGCCCATTAGAAGGCGCTGCCGTATATCGCTGCTACCCCTCGCCTTGGCAAGTTTGGTTAGAAGTTGGCGACGATTATAAATTAATTGCCGAAGCTGATAAAAGACCCACAGGCGAGGAATTAGATCGGATTTTATTCCAAGCAACTGCACCAACTCCCAGCGATACGAATGCCAGCGCAGGCGACGCGCTGCCACCTAAGAAACCCGGAGTTTTCAAGAGTTTGCAGCGGTTTTTACGCGCTTTGAGTAGTTGATAAATTGTGTGTGGCATGGTTCATCTGTGCCACGCGCATTTGTAATTATTGTGGTAATATAGTTGGATAAAGTACTGTCATTAAATACCCACATAATTTTATGGTTTTGACGGAATTACTGCCAATCCTGAAAGAACTATCTCGCGAAGATAAACAGCGGGTTATAGATTTTTTATCCTCTGAAATTGCTGAAGAAGAAACTCTTAAGCAGCTAAAAAATGGAGGAAATTATGAAGTTTGGTCTCCTTATGACGCTTTTGAAGCTGCCCAGGCACTAGAAAAAATGTTGGAAGAACATCAGAAGACTGAGAATCCTAATAATGCTTAATGCACAAAGATTTGCTTTTGTTGAAAGACGCAACGAAGTGGGCGCAACAATCCGCGTACCGTACCTACCGATAACTTTGACCTATCAGAATCGTTCTTTAGAGGTGTCTGGATTGTTGGATACAGGGGCGAGTGTTAGCGTTTTGCCCTATGAAGTTGGGCTGCAATTGGGTGCTATTTGGGATCAGCAAACAACCTCTGTTATTTTAACTGGTAATCTGGCTCGATTTCCGGCGCGTGGGTTGCTTGTATCGGCTAAAGTTGGTGAATTTAATCCGGTTAATTTGGTTTTTGCTTGGTCACAATCTAATGAAGTTCCTTTACTTCTGGGACGGGTAAATTTTTTTTCATAGTTTGATGTTTGTTTTTATGGCTCTCAATTGGCTTTTGAAGTTCGTCCCAAGCAAAATTGAGCTAACCAGTTATTCTGTATATTTTGTAGAAGTTGGGGGATATGCGAGGCTGATTGACAGTTAGTTGGATAAAATTTAATATCTAAGTTAACCCACTCTACCATAATATCGACCATCAAACTGTATAAAAGGATATTAGCAATCAAATGTTAGAAAAGTTAGAACTTCGTAACTTCAAAAGTCATCGCGCTACAAAACTAATTTTAGATGATTCGCGCCTGCACGCACTCGTAGGACAGAATAGTTCTGGTAAAACATCAGTTTTGCAAGCGTTGCATTATCTGGGTAGACTTGCTGGTTACGATAATTCATCATTTGCACATATTTTACAGTATGAAAGATCGCCTCAATTTATTACAACAATTGGGCAAAATAATATGTCTGTTACTGTAAGTGGTTTTTGGGGATACAAGAATCGGAAAAATTGGGAAGCTTCCTATAAATGGCAACAAAGCGTTAATCCTCCTTGGTTCCCTACAGCATCGTGGAAAATCGATGAAGATGAGGGAAATGTGGAAGGATGGAAAAGCTCATTAAGCAATGCTCCAGATCCAATACCCCAAGCCTTGAGATACACAGTTCATCTTAAGCTAGTAGCTACAAACCTTGCCAAAGCTGCTTACAGTGATGCAATTACGCCGCGAGTTGAGTTCGATGGTTCAGGGTTAGCACCTACCTTAGACTATCTCCGTGACGAAGCTCCAGATAAATTTCAATCCTTACAAGAAATGTTGCAACGGATTGTCCCTGGTGTACAGAAGGTAGGGGTAAGGCGAGCCAAAGTAAAAGTTAATCGCCAACGCTTAATCGAAGTTGATGGAAAATCTATCTCCTACGAAGAAAGTCAGGAAATGGCAGGGCAAGAAGTTGTCTTAGACATGAATACGGGTGAGCGAATTCCAGCCCATGCGATTAGCGAAGGAACTATGCTGGCGCTGGGATTATTGACTGTTTTGATGAATCCTAATCAACCTAATTTAGTATTACTAGATGATGTTGAACAGGGACTGCATCCCAAAGCGCAACGAGAATTGATCGATGTTTTTAAGGAAATTATTCAAGCCAACCCCAATCTGCAAATTATTTTTTCAACCCATTCTCCCTATATTGTGGATGAACTTACACCTGATCAAATTCACGTACTAAGTAATACGAATTCAGGTTTTACTTGTTGCAAACGATTGGATGAACATCCTGATGTAGAATGGGCAAAACAAACTTTAACCACTGGCGAATTCTGGGATGCGGATCGAGAAGATTGGGTGGTTGCAGGAGAAATAAATGATTGAGTTTGTTGCGAGCGTGGAAAGTAGTTTTGAATGGGTTTATTACACTTAATCAAGAGGAAAGACGAATTTTAGAAGAGATAAAGACCAAATTAAATTTCGCTCCTTGCGAGGATTCACACAGGCTACGATCTAATTCATTGGAAGAACCAGATCGAATTAGAAATCCTAAAGTTGTTGTCGAAAAGCTTACAGGGGGAAGGATGGAACGCGAACAGCAATGTTGGGAAGAGACGAGTTTGAAACTTCTACGAGAAAGAGGCGTTCATACAGGGTTAACAGCCTATATTCATGAAATCGAGGAAAGATTGATTCCAATTATATCTGAGTAAAAAACTTAGTAAACCGTTAACTTCGCTGTCATCCCGCCCGGAAATAAATTTCCGGGCTAATAGCTAAAGTCGGTTAAAACCGACTAAAAACGTATAACATCTTCAGTCCTCTGAGCGAGGACTTTCGCTAAAAGCCCTTGGAATTTATTCCCTGGCGGGAAGGTGCATCAAGAGTCAATTTATCGCAAGGTTACAAACTCTTCTGCTGTAGAAGGATGAATTCCCACCGTGGCATCGAAGTCTTTTTTAGTTGCGCCCATTTTGAGTGCGATCGCTATCCCTTGAATAATCTCTGCTGCATTATCACCCACCATGTGCGCGCCCAACACCCGGTCGGTATTTTTGTCAATAACTAACTTGACCATCACTTTCTCATCAGCCCCCGTTAAACTGTGAAACATCGGACGAAAACGGGCGCGATAAATTTGCACGTCGTCTTCGCCGAATTTTTGTTTTGCTTCCCTTTCCGTCATCCCCACGGTAGCTGCTTCGGGTTGGGAAAACACCGCCGTCGGCACATCTTGGTGACTGAAAATTCGCGAGTTATTGCCAAATTCAGTATCGGCAAATGCGCGACCTTCCCCAATCGCAACCGGAGTTAAATTAATCCGATTTGTGCAATCTCCCACGGCGAATATATTTGGTTGAATCGTGCGACTGTATTCGTCAACTTTAATCGCGCAGTTAACGCTGTATCCGTCGTTCCGTGGCATATCTTCATCTTCGCAATTGACCGTCTCAACCCCGGCATTTTCTAAACCCAATCCGCCTAAAAGAGGGGCGCGACCGATGGCAACTAAAACCGCATCTACTGTTAATGTAGACTCGGTATCTTTGCCAAGTTCAGAATATTTCAGCATCAAACCTTCTGGGGTTTTCTCAATGCCTTTGAGGGTCATATTGCAGACAATGTTAATTCCCCGGTGTTTCATGCCATCGAAAATGCCGATGCGGACATCTTCATCAAACCCTTTTAAGAATAGATCGCCGCGAATCAATTGCGTTACCTGGGTTCCCAGTCCGTGCATAATTCCAGCAAATTCGACGGCGATATAACCTGCACCCAAAACTGCGAGACGTTTCGGTTGTTCTTTTAACAGAAACATTTCGCGGGAAGTGAGGGTATATTCCATCCCCGGTAAATTTGGTTTGACGGCTTCACCCCCGACGGCAATTAAAATCTTATCAGCGGTGATTTTACGTCCATCAACTTCGACGGTATGAGGATCGACTAACGTGGCGCGATGGGGGAAGAGTTCGACGCCAGCTTTTTCTAGAAAACTGATATGTAGCTGACTTAAACGGTGGACTTCCTTATCTACCGAGGTTTGCAAATGTTCCCAGTTTAAATGGCTTTGCACTTCGCTCCAACCATAGCCGACCGCATCGTGAAAAAGATGGGAGAATTTCGAGGCATAAACCAATAATTTTTTGGGTACGCAACCTCGGATGACGCAGGTACCGCCGACGAGATCTTGTTCTGCGATCGCTACCTTAGCACCATAAGACGCCGCCCGTTTGGAAGCTGCTAGCCCCCCAGAACCGGCACCTATCACAAAAAGGTCATAATCGTATGTCATAGCTACACTTGCTCCCTTATGAATGCGTCAGTTGTCAGTTGCGTAGGGGCGGGTTTTACCAACCATTTATACAATAATCGACAATTGTTATAAACCCGCCCCCGCTCAGCGGGTTTTACCAACCATTTATACAATAATCGACAATTGTTATAAACCCGCCCCCGGTGAGGGGGTTTTACCAACCATTTATACAATAATCGACAATTGTTATAAACCCGCCCCCGGTGAGTCGTTGGTTTTTTATAACCACCGATAGGTGACTGCTGAATGGGGACTGTTATCTAATTCAGATGTATGAGTTGTTTGAAACTGCTTTGGTCCCATAGAACTCAAACCATCTGGATCTTTATCCTTAGCTTTATTTTGACTTGCTCTACAAGTCTAATGCCGGTTTGGGCGCAAGCAAATTCTACCGCTGCGATTACCGTCGATGGCAGAGTATTGTTTAGAGTCAGCCGTTTGGAAGGTTTTGACGCCCAGCCGCGCGCCGATTATGCTAATGAAATCTTAAATCGGGCGGTACAATCCGGCGAGCCGGTGACGGTGCGGGTGGTGCAAATCAACGATTTGCCCGTGATTCAGGTAAACGGGGTAAACTTGCTGACAGTTACGCGCAAAGACGCCCCAGAAGGGATGACGCGGGAAGAACAAGCGCAACAGTGGATCTCGCGCATTGAGTTCGCGATTAAGCTAGCACAAGAACAAAGGCGTCCCGAATATATCCGCAAAGCGATTTTGCTTTCCGCTTTTTGCGTCGTGGGAGCGATCGCGCTAAGTTTTGCACTAGGCTGGATCTGGCGTAATTGGTTACCTCGGTTGATTCAATTGCGCCAAAGAAACGCGCCACAGTTAATAGAATCGTTTGTGCCATTAAGTCTTGGGTTTGTGCGCGTCTGTTTGTGGCTGATTACAGTTATCTATATCAGCAACCAATTTGCCCAAACGCGGATCTGGAGTCGCAGAATAATCGATGTTTTATTTTTCAGTTTTGTTGAGCCGATTATTCCCTTGGGAGACAAGTCTTACTCGGCGATTCAACTGCTGATTTTATTGGGACTATTTGCCGGAATCCTGATTGTTTCTAGCTCGGCTACAAAGCTGCTGAGAACGCGCATTTTACTTTTCACCGGCATCAGTCGCGGCGCTCAAGAAACCATCGCCCTCATTGCTTGCTACACGCTAATTTTTATTGGAACTTTAGTGCTGCTGCAACTATGGGGATTAGATCTGAGTTCCTTGAATATCTTTGCGGGTGTTTTGGGGGTAGGAATTGGTTTAGGCTTGCAAGGAATAGCCAAAGAATTCGTCAGCGGTTTAGCGATTATTTTTGAGCGTCACATCGAAGTCGGAGACTTTATTAATGTAGGCGAATATATGGGAACAGTCGAGCGGATCGGCCTTCGCAGTACGCAAATTCGCACCCTCGATGAAGTTGCCATGATTGTACCAAATTCCCGCTTCTTAGAAAAAGAGTTTGTCAACTGGAATCATGGCAACTATGTATCGCGGATTAGATTACCCGTACCCGTTGCTTTTGGTGAGGATTTGAGTCAGGTAAGGGAGGCGTTGATTGATGCGGCAAAAGATTATCCCCATGTGGTATCGCAACCCGCACCCCGCGTATTTTTTATCGGATATGGTGAAAGTAGTTTAGAGTTTGAATTGCTAGTTTGGATCGCCGATCCCCGCCGACATCCGCAGATCAAGAGCGACTTGTATTTTCGGATTGATAATAGTTTGCGCGATCGCAACATTCAAATACCTTTTCCCCAGCGAGATTTGCACTTCCGTGGCAGCTTACCAGTAGAACTTTCTCCTCAAACCGAAGCTGACTTAAACAACAGGTTAAACAATGGCAAAGGAGAGGAAAGTAAAACAGAGTAGGGGCAGGTTTTACCAACAATTAAGTGGAGGGCACGAGATATGCAAGTTAAAGTAGCCCCCCCGCGCGATGCCGATGCCAGCGGACATAATATTATATGATGTGCGTTGAATTGCCCATAATAAAAAAACCTCACAGAGTCGTTGCGTAGGGACACGGCATCAGAGATATCTCGGACAAACAGATAACGTTAATCTTGCCGTGTCCCGGCTGCTGATTATGGGTAATCAATCGGACATGATATTAATGGTGTTGTAGGGGCGGGTTTTACCAACCAATGTGTGTAAAGAAACCGGGTTTCTGTGAAACATCATTGATAGGAAACTAGAGATATACGAAGAAACTAAGGTGATGGCTTTGTTAAACTCGCCCGCCCCGCCTTGATGCTGAATTATTTAACCACGATATCAGGTTCAACTAATTTACTTTTCTCCCTCTCGATATGCTTTTCATACCAATTCATTATCGGAGTAGAACTAATCCCGTGTATAACCACGGAAATCACAATCGTGATGTAGGTAATCCAAGCAATTTGTTCGCCCAATTGGTCTTTTAAACCATTTCCAAACCCATAGCAAAGATAATATATAGAACCAACACCGCGAATGCCAAACCAACCATATAACCAGCGCGTAACCGGACGCAATCTCGCGCCAATGGTACTAATCCAAGCACCCAGAGGGCGGATGACAAAAATTAACAAAGCTGCCACTAAAAGTGCTTCACCCCAGTGAGCAACAATTGCCTGCCATCGCAGAATAGATCCCAATAACAAAATTGTCCCTACTTCCAGAAGTTTTTCCAATTGCTCGATAAATTCAAGCTGAGAATGCCTTTTTTCTGGGTCGCGATAACTGCGCTGCGCCACAATTCCAGCGACAAAAACCGCCAAGAAACCATAACCGTTGACAATTTCGGTTAAGGAATAGGTTAACAAAATAATACTGAGGGCAACAAAATCCTCCATTAATGCATCGACGGTTTCAATTTTTTGCATTCGCTTGTCAATCCAAACCACCGCCTTTGCCACCAGAATTCCCATCACCAAACCTGCGGCAATCGCCCAAATTAAATCAACCGCAACCCATTGTTTAAACCAGTTATCCCAGTTGCTATCTTTAAGCGCGTAAATGCCAAAATAAACAAAGGGAAACGCCAGGGCATCATTTAACCCACCTTCTGAAGTTAAACCAAAGCGCAACTCATCCCTATCTTCTACATGGGATATCTGAACTTCCGAAGCCAAAACCGGGTCTGTAGGGGCGAGAATAGCGCCCAATAAAATAGCTGGTCCCCACTCCATTCTTAACAGCCAATGGCCCACAGCAGCAATGGCAAAAATTGAAATTGGCATCAAAAATCCAATCAGCCGCACCGTAGAACGCCAAGCACCTAAATACAGATTGCGATTCATTTTTAAACCGCAACTGAATAGGGAAATCAGCACTACAAATTCTGTCAGTCGTTCTAGAAACTGGGCGTCGGGGCGCAATTGGATCAATTTCACTCCATAAGGCCCCAAGAAAATCCCAACCAGCAGATAGATGAGGGCGAAAGATAGCGGTAATCGTACAATCCAGCCAGATCCTAACGTAACGATCAGCAAAAGCAAGCCGATAACCAGCAGGTCAAGAATGTATATATCCATAGCGATTCGTCTTTTTCCTTCGACTTTACTAAGCTTGCCCTTCTCCTCCTACTCCCCTTGAGACAGATTTCTTGACATTCGGATGCATGTAAACCCGCTTTCTGCTACCTTGGGTAGATAATGCATGAAAAAAAACATTATGCAACGACCTGATGGGCCAAAAACACCGAAATTACTCAACACTCTCCAAGTAATTATTCGCCCCCTCGAATCTTTAGAAGCAAATGCTCGCCAATACGGCGATATCTTTGCCAGTAAATTTATTGGCTTCCAAAACGTTGTAGTAGTAAGCAACCCACAGGCGATATCTGAAATTTTTACCGCAGATTCAAAACAGTTTGATTCGGGTAAAGGCAACAAAATTTTGCTCCCCCTATTAGGGGAATATTCCATGATTTTGCATGACGGAGATTATCACCAACGTCAGCGACGGCTGTTACTACCGCCATTCCACGGAGAACGAATGCGGGCTTACGGTAATCTAATCTGCGATATAGCCGATCAAGTAATGAGCCAAAAGACGATAGACGAACATTTCTTAGCCCGTCCAGCAATGCAAGAAATTTCCCTGCGAGTTATTTTACGCGCCGTTTTTGGCGTTGCTCAAGGCGAGCGTTTTGAACAACTCAAGCAACTGATTGGTTCGCTATTTGATATTTTCAGATATCCTTTGAGTGCCAGCTTTATTTTTTTACCAGCACTGCAACAAGATTTAGGTAAGTGGACTCCCTGGGGACACTTTGTGGGACAAAAAAAGCAAATTAACGAACTGATTGACGCCCTGATTCGCGAACGAAAAGCTGAAAATGACCCTGATAGGGAAGATATTTTAAGCTTAATGTTATCGGCACGCGATGAAGCAGGCGAACCAATGACCGATGAAGAATTACGCGATGAATTAATGACACTGCTCTTTGCCGGACACGAAACGACAGCGACGGCTTTGGCATGGGCATTGTATTGGATTCACTATTTACCAGAAGTGAAAGAAAAGCTGCTTCAGGAATTAGATACGCTCGATGAAAATGCCGATCCGGGCGTTATTGCTAAACTGCCTTATCTGAACGCAGTTTGTTGTGAAACACTGCGAATTTACCCGGTAGTTTTGTTTACATTTGCTCGGATTGTTAAAGAAACCATCCAGATAATGGGCTATGAATTTCAGCCGGGAACCTTGCTATCTCCCTGTATTTATTTGACTCACCATCGGGAGGATTTATATCCCCAACCGAAGCAGTTTAAACCAGAACGTTTCTTAGAAAGACAATATTCCCCTTATGAATTTTTCCCATTCGGTGGCGGAAATCGTCGCTGTCTGGGGATGGCGTTGGCGCTGTTTGAAATGAAGCTGGTACTGGCAACAATTATGTCGCGGTATCAACTAGAACTTGCAGAAAATCGTCCGGTCAAACCTCTGCGTCGAGGCATAACGATGGCACCTGCTGGCGGCGTGGGAATGGTAATGAAGGGACAGCGGCAAGCGAGTGCAAAAAGTTTGGTGAGTCAAGCGGGTTAACCTCTCCCCCTGCCCCTCTCCTACAAGGACAGGGGAGCAATACTCCCCTCTTCCCTGGTAGGGAAGGGGGGTATGGGGGAGTTAGGTCAACCTTCCCAAGCGAGCTTTACAAATTCTTTATATAGTTCGTTTGGCCTTAAAATCGATGAAAGGCTTAACGAGTAAAGGATTTAACCGCTTTAACCCTGGGAGCGGTTGCCTGTGCAATTGTAAATTTTTGATGAAGCTTACGTAAATACTGAAACAAGAGCCTGGTTTTCGTGTGAAAATTTTTCCGTGGGATTATTGAGCTATTAAGAGCGCTAGCGCTCTTAATAGTTTTGCATAAGGCGACACCCAATTTAGGGGCTGTTCGCCTTCAAATATACCAAAACGCTCTCCGGTAATTCACGTAAAAGCAAGATCGTCTCAAACGCAAGCTAGTTTTTTTATACGTAAAAGTACGTATATGACTTGACGATACATCACAGATCTTGCACTTAAATGGACGAGGCAAAATGCCCATCCTACATGAAATTGTGGGTGGGCGATAGGAACTGCTGCGTCTATTGGTGCAAGATATGTGTTGATTTTTGCAGGATTTATCATGAAAAAACTCACAGCTTTTGCTTCAATAGCCGCGATCGCCACCATTTTGGGGCTATCCCCATCGGTCAGTGCGGTTAATTTGCTCGACGACCCCGGTTTTGAAGTTGAAGATTTCCCCGCTGTTTGGGAAATCAATGGGGGAGTTTACAGGGTTTCCGACTCACTATTCCTCCGTTCTGGCAACTTTGGTGGAGTAATTTCGGCAGATAATGGCAGCATCATACAGAATTTGATTGTTCCTGCTGCCAATCAACTCAAATTCGGTGCTTATGTCCGTTTGTTCACCGGGTATCCTGCTGGCAACTTTGACCAAACTCAGATTACGCTTGGGGTTGCTTCTGCCAAGCGATTTCAGACTGCGGGTTTCGACCCAAATGCGCTTATTTTTTCCTATAACTCCGATCTGCAACTTTATCAAACTGATTGGATCTTGTTAGAAAGCGTTCTCGATGTTGCCGATCTGGCAGGACAAACTGCCTTACTCAACATCAACTTCCAGAACACCACCGATACCAATACCTTTTTAGCTGTGGATGATGCTTTCGTCGAAACTGTGGAGCAACCTTCCACATCGGTTCCCGAACCCTCTTCGGTGCTGGGTTTGCTGGCGCTGGGTGGTTTTGCTGCTGCGTCCTTGCGTAAATAAAAGCTTGTTACTAAGGATAGATAGAAGGCAAAAAAATTGAAAAGGGGCGGGCAATACGTCCCACCCCACAAGAGAGTGGTTTTTTTGTTTTAATCTTGAGTGCGATATGCCTCCCTTCCGCTGGCGCGAACGCATTTTTTGGGGGGAAGAGATGCGCTCGCTTCATCACTATTCTGCCTCTGGGTCAATCCCCATTGCACGCAGGCGTTCTGCTAATTGTGCCGCTTTTCGCTCAGCTTGTTCGGCGCGCTGTCGTTGTAGTGCAGCTTCTTCTTGACCTGTTAGCAACAAATTTCCCTCTAAATCCCACCAACGTAACCAAAGCTGTTCGGGATTGTTCAAAAATGTTCCTCGCCAAAGTCCTATTTCCACGTCTAGCAGTGGAATTGGATAGTGACCTCGTTCATTTGGTTGGAGTTTATGGTAAGTAAAATCGACCAAATGATAAACCTCTAACTTGTCATTTTTAATTTCATAGATTGCGTAGTAGGGAATGCGAATAATTTGCTGATAGACCCAAAATTTACCCGGTCTGCCTCCTGCTTTTACTAAGGCGGGAGTCAAGGGCGTAGCATCTCGTTCCTCATCACCATTTCCACTCGCTAATTCAATTGCAATTAACGGGGCGATGAAGTCACGCCATAATACGTAGAAGTGGCGAGTTTGACCGTCTAATAAAGGTGAAACGTAAGGAACATAAAACCAATCTGGTGCTGCTGCTGCTGCTGCTGCTGCGGAATCTGTTTTTTGCCAATAAATGCCGCAGTCCTGACCGATGCAATACTGCCCATCGGGATGCAGACGTTGCAACACTGGCGCAATCGAATCAGTCAGAATGATGCATTGAGGATGTTCTTGGAAATTTTTCACAAAAGTTCCATCCGACTCTGGTAGTTGCGTATGGTCAGGAAATGGCGGGGGTAGGTCGATTTTGGAAATAGTTTCAGTCATACCTGATAATCTCAGCGATTGATACATACGATCTAATTTTGTCTAAAATTTTAACGATTGGGTGCGTAGGCTGTAGAATTAGCGATCGCACTCGTTGCTTCTGTAAAAGAGTAATTTTGTTTTAGTGATTGCGATCGCTTTACCTAGAGGCAAAGAAGTAAGAAAGGCTGCAAAAAAAGGCTAGTATTAAGGCAGGCAAGCATATGTATTGACCGAATAGAGGAGTTATTGGTGGTAATAATGGAATCGCCAACCCAAAGATTACAAAAGTAATTAGAGGAAAGTAGGCAAAAAATCCTATTACTGGTACAAGTGCTAGCAGGCAGCCTGTTATATTAATTATAAGCAATAAAAAAAAGAACACAGGCATCATGGGGGGATCCCAATCTAATATATAGCCATCGGAGGTGATAAGATTGGAGCCGTAGGGTTCATGACCGAGAGTCATCGCTTTACCAAAACCATTGAAGTCTATATCGTCCCATCTATAGAAGGGTAGATATAAGCTGAATATTGATAAGATTGAAGCTCCCAAAGAGATGCAAATAAAGATTGTTTTAGCGCGCATATCCTTCAATTTTTACTGAAATATCTGTTGATTTTCTAATTTTGTACTTGAACGCACTGCCTTGGATAATAGGTGCGTTACGCTACCGCTAACGCACCCTACGATAAAACTACTGAAGCTTTATCCCCCGCATTGAATAATCCAACAATTCCATCGGGTGCATAATCGGAACTTGCCTACCTTGCAATTCCAAATGCTTGGTAATTTGCAACGTACAACCTGGATTTGCAGAGGCAATTAATTCTGCCCCAGTATTCAACAAATTCTCGACTTTCTGCTGTCCCAATTCTTCCGCAACTTCCGGTTGCAGCATGTTATAAACCCCTGCACTCCCACAACATAAAGCCGCATCAATCGGTTCCCTCAACGTCACTCCCGGAATTTGTCGTAACAATTGACGCGGTTGCACGCTAATTTTTTGTCCGTGTAATAAGTGACAGGCATCTTGATAAACCATTGTCAGGGGTTTATCTGATAAAGGCGATAACTTTGCCGTTAATCCAACTTGGGCTAAAAACTCTTGAGCATCTTTAACTTTCGCCGCGAATGCTTTAGCTTTTTCCCGATAATCTGGGTCATCTTCTAAAATATGACCGTATTCTTTCAAAGTATGACCGCACCCCGCTGCATTGATGATTACGTAATCAACCCCCGTAGCTTCAAAACTATCAATCATCTGCCTAGCTAAAGCTTGAGCTTGTGCTTTTTGTCCTTGGTGTTCCGGCAAAGCAGCACAACAACCTTGCATTTTCGGCACGACAACTTCGCAACCATTCGCCGTTAAAACCCGCACCGTAGCATTATTAACCTTCGAGAAAAATAACCTTTGCACGCACCCTAAAATCACCCCCACCCGATAGCGTTTCTTCCCTTCTGCCGGGATAACTTCCGGCAAAGGTTCATAAAAAGCATCGAGGGGAATGGTTGGCATAATCGATTCCATTGCTGCCAACTGGGGAGATATTTTCTGAAGCAATCCCGTC
Source organism: Microseira sp. BLCC-F43 (assembly GCF_041929235.1). Classification (NCBI taxonomy): domain Bacteria; kingdom Bacillati; phylum Cyanobacteriota; class Cyanophyceae; order Aerosakkonematales; family Aerosakkonemataceae; genus Microseira; species Microseira sp. BLCC-F43. Next base: position 75,130 of record NZ_JBHFNP010000361.1, on the reverse strand, counting down.
CCCCGAATTAACTTAGACAACCCCAACTTTTGATAGATTAACATTGGAGCTAACAAAACGCGCAAGCGATTCGGATAGGGAAACAAAGAAAAGATGAGTTTCCGATATAACTTTTCCGGCAACGTGCGGGGATAATTCCGTTCAACTTGGGGACGAGTCGCCGCAATTAACTTATCGTACTGAACCCCAGAAGGACAAGTCGTAACACAAGCAAGACATCCCAAACAACTATCAAAATGCTGCGCCGTTCCTTCCCCAAGCGCCGCCTCCCCTTCATTAATCGCATCCATCAAATAAATCCGCCCTCTAGGCGAATCCATCTCCTTCCCAATCACCCGATAACTCGGACAAGTAGAAAGACAAAACCCACAATGAACGCAAGTATCAATCAACTTAGGATCTGGCGGATGGTCACTATCAAAACCACTCAAATTCTTATCCCCAGTAACCTTAACCAAATTCTCTGAAATTTGCATAATCTCTTTCTTCCTCTTTCTTGGCGTTCTACCCTACGGGAAGCCGCTGCGCGTCTATGGCTTCTTGGCGGTTCAATTCCTCTAAATCCCACCCACAAAACGATGAGGACTAAACATATTTTCCCGATCGAATTGCTGCTTAATTTTCCGCATTAAATCCAAAGCATTGCCACTGTAACCCCAGACATCAAATTGCTGCTTAAAAGCAACAGGTGCTTCCAAGACGGTGAGGAAACCGCTATGGGATTGACAATGCGATCGCATTTTTCCCACCACCTCCCCATCAGGGTTATCCAATCGCAATACCCCCAACCCGCTACCCGCGTGAATGAATGCGATCGCATCCCCAGAGGCAAGACTATCTACCAGGGTAAGAGTTGCGATCGCACCTGTTGGTAACACTCCTATTTTGCAACTAATTCCGCCATTTGTAGCAGATACCTGCATTTGTTCTCCTAACTTCTGCCATAGATTAGACTCATCATTTCCCGCATAGGTACTACCTTTCAACCCCAGATGTTGACCCAGTTCCAAAAGTCGGGCAGACTGTTCTTTAACACTCGCCTCTACACTTTGAAACCGAGTCACCAACCCCATTCCCTCCCCAATACCTAAACGAGTCACTAACCCAGTTGATAGCAGATCAATTGCAGTCGGCGTTAAAGCAGAAGCGAGTAAAGTTTTCGTTGCCTGTGCAATATTATCCGCCGTACCCATTAACACCACCGTCTGGGATGCATCGGGTATCGGATAAACCCGAAACGTGACTTGAGAAATAATTCCCAAAGTGCCATAAGATCCGGTAAATAACTTCATCAAATCGTATCCGGCAACATTTTTTACAACTCGTCCCCCCGCTTTAGCAATTTCACCATCAAACCGGACAAAAGAAATTCCTAAAAGCATATCTCGCACCCCGCCATATCGCTGACGCAAGGAACCCGCATCCGCCGTCGCAACGATGCCGCCAAGGGTCGCATGTTGGGGATAAGCGGGGTCAAGGGCGAGAAATTGTCCTTCTTTGGCTAAAATTGCCTGAAGGTCGCCGAATTTCATTCCCGCTTCGGCGGTAACGGTCAAGTCGCCGACGGCGTGTTCTACCAGTCGGTTTAGTCGCGCGGTACTGACAACGACGATCCCCCCAACCCCCCTTCCCAAGGGGGGCAACGGGGGGATCCCCCTTCCCAAGGGGGGTGAGGCGGGATCTGTTTGCACCAAACCCCCCCAACCGAGTTTGCTACCGTTTCCTGTGGGTAAAATCTGCCAGCGCTTGCGGTAAGCACAGGCGACTACTTGTCCGAGTTCTTCCTGTGCGTCGGGATAGGCGATGCAGTCGGGTTGAGTTTCCGGGGTGACTGCTGTGGTAATCTTTTCTTGCCAATCGGTGTCTAGCTTTGAGACGCCAGAAGTGCCGATAATGGGTTCTAGGGTTTGCGCGATCGCTTCGGTTTGCTGTATCACTATTACATTTTCTTAATGTTTACTGCTGATAAAGATTCTATTTCCGTTTGGATATTCTGTCGAGCCTTGATTTCTCTGGTGTCAAATATTTGAGCGTTGAAATATATTCTTTCGCGTTTTAAAAATTTCTGCAATACCTGTATTCTGCCCAATCGATACTCTACCTCGGACAGCCAGGAATATTCTTTTCTAATTGCCCGAGCATAAATATGATACTCGAACGAAGATGCCCCTAATATAGATAAGTCTGCATCCAAGAATATATAAGTATCAATATCATTGTCTGGTGCTTGATGGGTTTTAGTCGCTAATATTATTTTAGCAACTTTATCTATAGTTGAAGATGTAATTTTTATAATTCTTAGAATATTAGTTGCATATTCAGCACTTTTTTCTTCATTATCCTTGGCTTTCGGGTCGTAGATAATATCGTGAAACCAGGCAGCAAATTCGAGTGCGGCGGGGTTTTCGGCTGGCAAGCGCATCTCGTCAATTATCTGTAAAACTTGTAAAATATGCGTCAAGTTGTGATAATGTCTGTCAGCGCTGGAATAAGCGGAGGCTATGTCAGTAAATATTTCCTGGCTAATAACTGGATTAACACCGAAAGGTGCGAGTAGGGAATGAAATTTTGTGGATGCGATCGCTGCATACATAACTAATATTGCATTCTTTTTGTCACAGCCATACAATTTGTATTCAGGAAAAACACAGGACAATATGGAAAAAGCTACCTTTGCTGCGGGTTGTTTTTGGGGTGTGGAAGACACCTTTCGGAAAGTCAAAGGCGTAATTTCGACTTGCGTTGGCTATACAGGCGGACATTGGCCTAATCCATGCTATTTAGATGTATCTGCTAGGGTAACGGGTCATGCCGAGTCGGTGCAAGTGGAATATGACCCTACTTTAGTCAGTTATGAACAACTTTTAGCAGTCTTTTGGAATTGTCACGACCCGACGCAATTAAATCGACAAGGACCAGACCGAGGCGAACAATATCGGTCTGTTATCTTTTACCACAATTTGCAGCAAGAGGCGGCTGCCAGGAAATCCAAGCAAACCTTGCAAATATCGGGAAAATATGATAAGGATATTGTCACAGAAATTAAACCCGCCAGCGAGTTCTATTTAGCCGAGGAATATCACCAGCAGTATTTTGAAAAGAAACGACGCAAGTCAGAAATGCTGTAAACTGATTTCAAAAACCCGGTTTCTATTCCTGGTAACTCAAAGAAACCGGATTTTTTATTCTGTTATTTAACCAATCTGCTGACCAAGTTATGAGCCGGACTTTCTGGATTACCCTTTTCATCGCCTTTGCGAATTCCCTCTCGTTTACGATTCTCATCCCCATCCTTTATTTGTATAGTCGGCAGTTTGGATTGAACGATTTCCAAACAAGTCTCTTATTTGCTACCTATGCCGCTTCCCAGTTTTTTGCTACGCCAGTGATTGGCAAACTTTCCGATCGCTTTGGACGCAAGCCGCTGCTAATTATCAGTTTAACAGGAACTGTTATTGCAAATTTCCTCGCCGGAACGGCTACCCATGCGAGCATGTTATTTTTCGCCCGATTTCTTGATGGTATCACTGGTGGAAATATTTCCGTTGCTCAGGCGATTATTTCAGATATTACTCCACCTGAAGGGCGTGCCAGAGCGTTTGGAATGTTTGGTGCAGTAACTTTTGGGTTAGGATTTGTGGTAGGGCCAGCGGTGAGTTTATTAGCGCAGCAGTTTTCCTTGGGAACAGGTTTTTTGGTGTCGAGCGCGATCGCATCCATCGCCTTGCTCGCCACTATTACCAACCTTCCCGAAACTTTACGCACAAAAGCCGATAAAGCCAGGAATATATTCGACCTCGGTTTAGGTAATTTGATTACTGGATTGGTAATCCCAAAAGTGGGAATACTGTTAATTATTAACTTCCTCATCGGCACTACTTTTACAATTTTTACCTTCGCCTTTCAGCCGTATTATATCCAAATACTCGGTCAGAACAGCACCTCGCTGACGCTTTTATTTATCACATTTGGAACCCTATCCGTTGCGATGCAGGTCAAAGGTATTGCTCTATTAACCGACCGGATCAGTTTAGTGAATATTTTATTTTTGGGTCTATCCGTTCGCAGCTTATCGTTTCTATTGATGCCAGCCGTTACAAACATCGTTTACTTTGCGATCGTCAGCAGTGTTTTTGCCTTATTTAATGCCTTGGTACAACCAATGGTTTCTACGCTAATTTCCCTCAATGCCAAACCAGAAGCTCAAGGAACTGTGATGGGTTTGAATGCTTCCTATCTCAATGTTTCTAACGCTTTTGGCCCGATTATTGCTGGAATTATTGTCAATCAAACCAATCCGATTACCTATAGTTATCCGCTGTATTTGGCGGGGGCGCTGACTTTTTCAGTCTTGTTGTTTGCGATCGCAACTCGCCGTCAGTACGCACCAATCCCGACTTCCTGACGAACGTTGCGATCGCTTATATCAACTCTCTAAAATCCGATCCCCCCTAACCCCCCTTCCAAAGGGGGGAACCGGAATTAAAGTCCCCCTTTACCCCCCTTCCAAAGGGGGGAACCCCCATCAAAGTCCCCCTTTGGAAGGGGGATTTAGGGGGATCTGCTTCCGGTTAAGCGATCTACCAACAGCAATCTACCGGCTGATGTTAATATAGCGAGTCAAAATCCGAATTATCTCACCTTGGATCGGAGAGGGTGGACTCCATGCAGCGACTTCTGCAAAACGAACTACATGCAAGTGGTGGACAACGCTATTAACTGCAAAAGGAACACCGCAAGCAAGCAGGCGCACGGGTGTCTTCCCCTCCGGTATTGTAAAACTTCACTCAACATTGACTGACAATGGTCAAGTATGGTATTTTATTACTTGAGAGCCCAAAAGCCACCTCAACAAAGATTAAGAAAAGATCTTAATCTCACTCAAAAGTAATCCCAATTCACTCAAAGGCGTGATGAGGGATAGGGGGTGTCTGGTAGTACATCCAAGGCATATAACGTCATAGTCCCCACCAAAATGTGGTTCTGCGATGGCGTTGCTATTAGCCCCAGTAGGTGGTCAACCGTGTCCATGATTGTCCATCCGAAAAGGAACTATCTGAGCGATCGCTCTCAAGTTTTCCAGGCTAGAGGGGGCGATCGCTTTGTCATGTCTGTATTTAACAATTAGGCGGGAAGTCCCACGCCTCAAGCGTTGCTTGGCGCTCTCGTTGAAAGCCGCGACCGACGTAGGTACGGAGTCGGTCAATCTGGCGTCTCTTGATTCTCAATATATCGCCTAAGAATAGAGATAGTAACGCCGCCACAAGAAGCAATGAAATAAGAGCTGCTCCATAAAACATCTTTCCAGTAGAACTGGTCAACATGTTCGGTAAATTCACTCCTAAGCCGACGACTTGTGACAGTTTTGATATTGTTGACAAACTTGGGGATTTCCATCTGAGGGTAGTACTGGAATAACAGATGAATGTGGTCTTCTTCCCGGTTGAATTCAATAAGTTTACAGTCCCATTTCTGACATAAATCATTGAGGATTTCCTTGAGCCTAGCCATCATCTCAAGGGTAAATACCTTGCGTCGATACTTAGTTACGAGGACTAAGTGAGCCTTGAGGTCTGAAACGGAACGTCCTTTACTTACCCAATCTTTTTTCATTGTCGTTAATTAGTGGTATGCTATTAGCATACGAGTTGCCACTATGAAGCTCGCTCACCGATACAAGTTAAAGCCGACAGCACAGCAAAGAGTCACGCTAAGAACGTGGCTTGAACTGTGCCGTCGGCAATATAACTATCGGTTGGGCGAGGGTTTGCGTTGGTGGGAGGCAACTCGCACACCCGTAAATGCCTGTCGCCTAACTTGCTCCATTGTCCCAGTAGAGGAAATCTACAAGGACATTCCCGAATATCGGGTACAAGTTAGGGATGGCAGGAAGAAAGACAAAGATGGAAAGCCTGTCACCAAAAAAGGAGACACGCATCCTAATATTGTTTGCGGCTATGTTGAATGGCAGTCCGTTCAGTTGGCAGACCTAAAGAATACCAAGAAGAAGTTTCCTGAATACAAGCAACTTCATTCCCAGGTACTTCAGGATGTAGTGAATCGAGTAGATTATGCATTCTCTCGTTATACTACTCCTGACAAAAATGGGAAGCGTTCTGGACGACCTAAATTCAAGGGAAAGGTCTACTACAAGTCTTTCACATATTCACAGCTAACCAATGCTCATTTAATTAAGGATGAAAAAGGTAGAGATTTAGTCGATTTACCAGGAATCGGATTAGTCTCATTGGTGCTACACCGACCAATTCCAACTGGGTTCAAAGTTAAAACGGCAACTGTAAGATGTGAAGCTGATAGCTGGTACATCACCTTCAGTTTGGAAGATAATACAGTGCCAGTAAAAGAGGATGAAGCAATTCAGCCCACTTGGTCTAACAGTGTTGGGATTGACTTGGGACTGGAGGACTTCCTGGTAACAAGTGAAGGTGACTTTGTTGATGTTCCTCAGTTTTTGAGGAAAGCAGCATCTCGACTAGCCAAACTGCAACGAAACCGAGAAAAACACTTTCATGGGTCTTATCCAAGGCGTAGGCTTAATCAGAAAATTGCTAAACTACATGCTTATATTGCACGGTGTAGGATGCAGTTTCATTTTGAGATAGCCTACAAGATATTGGATAAGACTAGGATTATTTTTGTTGAATACTTGAGTCTGAAGAACCTAATTAGACGTAACAAACCCAAGACAGATAGTGAGGGAAATTACGTGGCTAATGGGCAATCTGCTAGGGCTGGACTCAACAAGAGTTTCGTTGATGCTGCTCACGGTCAGTTTGTCAGCATCCTCAAGTGGGTTGCATGGAAACTGGGTAAACGAGTTATTGAAGTTGACCCGTGGGGAACTTCTCAACATTGTCATAACTGTCTCAATAAAACACCAAAAGCACTGTCAGATCGCTGGCATGACTGCTCCAATTGTGGAGTGTCAATGCAGCGCGACCATAACAGTGCCATCTTGATCAAGAAAGTGGGGTTGGGCGTTGCCTCACTCAAAAATGCCCTTAAGGGAAAGAAGCCTACACCATAACGAAGTTTGGTGTAGGTACGTCACGGAAAAATATAGATGTGAAGTGATAGCATCGGCCTTGCAGCACTAATGGATATCGATTGAGTACTGGAGTGACGATCCGCTGGAAATTGGCAGTAGTAATGGCTGAACGCAACATTAGTAACAAGGAACTGGCTGCCCTAATTGGGATGCATCCGACCTCTGTTTCTCGGCTAAAGACTCGTCGTACCTTCCCGAAAATTGACGAAGATACCCTGAGTGCGCTTTGCAAAGCGCTAAAGTGTCAGCCAGGAGACTTAATGGTGTACGAAGAAGATGAAGCGGATGGGTAGCTGGTAGTTCAAGCAACCCGGTTTTTCTAAAAAACCGGGTTTCTGGGTGAGGCGATCGCTCTATTGCCCCTTCCTGAGAAAAACTTAATATAATTAAGTATAAATACACATTCAACCCAAAAAGGTTGGTGCTAGCCATGCAAAACGTATCGTATGGTTTCGTACTTCGGCGGCTGGCTACTATTTTGTCTGTGGTAGTTCTTTCGCTATGTCTAACAGCAGCCACCACGGGAATTCTACTATCTTTCTATTACGAACCCACGGCGGGCGGGGCGTATAATTCATTGCAGGCAATCAAATCTGAAATACCCAATGGCTGGTTAATTCAGCGGATGCACGAAATTGCAGGTAATGGTTTAATCGCCGTATCTTTAGTACAAATCGTTGTCATGTTTCTGGGTGAGAAATTTCGCCCCAGTTGGCTCACCGCTTGGATTAGCGGAATTTTGTTAACATTGACAGCGATGGCTTTAAGCTGGACGGCGATGATACTCGACTGGACGCAGCTTGGCTACTGGCGTTTCACCATTGAACTAGGAACGATTGAAGCTATCCCCGTTGTTGGTTCCCTGCTGCGAGACATAATTACAGGTGGTGGCGCAATCAATACCACAACAGTCATGCACCTGTATACCTTGCATAGCTACGTTCTTTCTATGGGTGCTATGGTTCTCGCCTTGATTCACTTAGGCGGGTTACTCCTACAGGAAAAAGAAGACAAACAAGCACTGCTTCAATCCGAGTAATTTACCAAAAGAAACCCGGTTTTTTACAAAAACCGGGTTTCTGCTGGTGCTTGCGCGATCGCCTTTGGGCGAATCGCGTTTCCATTATGTTGGCTTATTGCCCAACTTCTGCCGCAGCACGACTCAACATAGCCTGCTGACGAGTCTTCAGATGCCGTTGATGATTGCTCATCAACAAACGGGCTTTGTCTTGAGTCGATACTTCGGTGTTGACGATGGGATTGGTGGATTGCATAGGTTTCGCCTCTAATGTACTTGTTTGCTCGATCGGAGGCGCGTTCCTTCGGGATAACTCCCTACTTCCGTCTCTCCAAGCCCTCTGTTGTGTTGAAGAGATGAACGATTTGTTTCTGTATCTATTGTTACTGTTTCTCGAGTAAATGTCAACTATGTAACAAATCTTTACAATTTAGCGCGGTTCAGGAAGCAACCAACCAACCTGCTTTGTCTCGCTTGACCCACGAGTTGGGAGTTTGAGGACTTTGCTGGAAAAATCGGGTTTCCCCGTCTTGCGCCGATCTTTTGTGGCAGGATCGGTTTAAGGCTGCGTTAAGCTAGTTTCGCGGCTGTTTCTGGTGGTGGATAGAGAGGGTATATGGCAGAAAAACAAGAAGGGATCAAAATCGTTAGCGATAACCGCCAAGCCCGCTTTCTCTACGAAATCCTGGAAACATACGAAGCCGGGATAGAGTTAAAGGGGACCGAGGTAAAGTCGATACGGCAGGGCAAAGCCAACCTGAAAGACGGCTATGGTTTAATTCGCAATGGCGAAGCGTGGCTGCTGAACGTCCATATCTCGCCCTACCAAAGCAGCGGCGAGTATTTTAACCACGACCCCAGGCGCACCCGGAAACTGCTGTTGCACAAGCAAGAAATCCGCAAATTGATTGGCAAGGTAGAACAAAAGGGTTTAACTTTAGTGCCGTTGAAGATGTATTTGAAGAATGGCTTGGTTAAAGTTACCCTGGGTCTGGGCAAAGGTAAAAAGCTACACGATAAGCGCGATGACATCAAAGAACGTCAAGACAAGCGCGAGATGGAACGGGCGATGAAGCGGTATTAGTGATTCACTCAAGTTGCTAGTTATAACTAAAAATAGCTAATCGCCAATTGCTAATTGGTCATGAGAATATTCTCCGCCTCTACGATTAGCCATTAGCCATTAGCCATTAGCAGATCTAGTTAGCAGGTGAATCTGTAGGTGTCAAAGCTTCTGTTGGCTGGGGGAACTGATAGTAACTGGCGATTAAAGCTATCATTAGCCACCACAGGGTATTGACTTCGGGACGGTACAAAACTGTATCGAATGCACCGTGACCTAACATACCCAGTAAAGCAGCGATCGCTCCGATCAACCAATATCCTTCGCTACTACCCAATGCACGCAAGCGTTTTAATTGCAACCATCCTTGGTTAAGCGTTACCAACAGCAGCCACAAGAAACTGGCTAGTCCAATAAAACCAGTTTCCACCGCCACTTCTAATAGAACAGAATACGCACTCAAAGCGCTGAAGCGGGGACGCATGTAAAGCGGGTAGATTTTATTAAAAGCATTATTGCCGGGACCGATACCCAGGATGGGGCGATCGCGTATCATTTCGATTACAGCCACCCATACATTAATGCGGAAATTATTGCTGCTATCTTCCCGACCGATAAACATACTCAAAACGCGATCGCGCACTGGTTCGACAAATAATAATGCCACCAGTACCACAAAACCCAAACTTAAAAGTAACAGCGGTAACGACCAAGTGCGCCAGAAGCGAGGTAAGTGGACGCTGAGCCAGAAAAGCAGCAAAATTGAGAAGATAAAAACAGCGATCGCAAAACCAATCCAGCCGCCGCGACTGAAAGTTAGCATCAGACAAGCTGTATTGATCGCTAACATCGTCACGGCTAAAGCTTTGGGAAATAAACCGCGCCAAGCGAAAACAGCTGCCGCCGATAAAGCAATCGCGGGTAGTAGATAACCAGCGAGTAAATTGGGATTACCCAGATAACTATAAACCCGCGTAGTTTTAGCCAAAGGAGATTCTGGATCGACCCAAGTTGCTAGCGCTGCTGCGCCAAAAAACCATTGCCGCAAACCATAAACGCTGACAATTAGGGCTACGTGTAAGTATAGGGCGATCAGCCAACGGCGGAGACGAGGCGATCGCAACACCCGCGACATCAGCGCGAACAGTAGCAAATACAACGTTAGCTTTACCCAGCCACTCAAGGCTGCCACCTTTACGGGTGACAGCGCCGTTGCCACCGTAGCAATGCCCCAGTAAAGTAACACCAGCAAATGAATCGGAGTAGTTTTAGTGCCGGTGTCATCGGATACAGTCACCAGCACCCAAAAGCCAGCGCTGGCGAGCAATAACACCCCAATCAAATCGTTAGATACAAAAGGTGCTAAAGCGAACACCAAACCGATCAACATTGCCCCGATGGATTCGCCGTGGGGGATTAGCCAGCTACCTTGCCGCCAACTTTGCAGCAGCCCCACCAAACGGTATAAATAACTAACACTGCGCCACTGATACAGCGGCAGATTAGACAGGGTTAGTTGTTGCCAAACAGCATTCATATGTTAGTTGCCAGCGATCGGTAGGAGTAGATTGCATGAGCGCTCTTTTTGATCGCAACTCTCGATTGATTATCTACGCTCATGCGATCGCCCGTACAGTAGCGATGTGTTTTTTCAACGACCGATCGCCTATGACCCATGACCGCTTAGACACTTTCATCGATAGCCATCATATCTGGCAAAGTTAGTACATAGCGATACCCAGATTCTGGCGAGCCTTGAATCGATACTTGACCGTTGTGCATTTGAGCCAAGTGGCAGCTTAGCAACAGCCCCAGATTGTCGCGGGATTGTGGGAAACCTCGATCGTCAAGGGCATCTGACTTTTGTACAAAACTCAAGCCGTCTGCTTCGAGAGTCATGCGCTTGGATACTGAGAGAGAGTTCTCTGGATGTTCTTGCCAATCTTCCAGCGTATCCTCTGGGGATTCTGCCTCCGAATAGTGAGATACACCCGGTAACTGTGATTGGTATAAATAAGGTTCCACCTGCTGGAATCCTTCTCCCATCCAGGGGTGAGACACCCAAACCGCAATATTTAATCCATCACTTTTGCGAGAAACGTGGATGCGAATTATGCTTTCAGCTTCAGCCTTTTGCAGCACGCTCGATACCAGGTGATAGAGCATTTGCCGTACTTTTTCTCGATCCAGCTGCCAGATGCGATTTCCAGGCTCTACCGAGAGGCGAATTTGTTGCTCGCGGCGGTGCGCCATTTCTTCTAAAGAAGCGATCGCTTGCTGGCAGAGCATTTCAATATCCGTCGCCGTCAGGTTCAGTTGGGCGTTTTCCGCATCGAGGGCTCCCAAAGCTAAAATTTCATTCACCAGCGTCAGCAAGTACTGACCGCTCGTTTGAATAATTTCCAGGTATTCTTTCTGTTTAGTCGTCAGCGGGCCGTAAATTTCGCGACCCAGAACGCTTGCCATACCCATTACACTTGTCAGCGGCGTCCGCAACTCCTGGGTCAGCGCCGAGAGCAATTTGACTTGAACTTGATTGGTGGTAATTTGGTTGGCAGAAGTACTGCTCAGACGGATGGGTGCGCTGAGATTCACCTGCACTTGGGACTTGGTGCTGTTTTCCAAAAGACGGTTCCGCTCAAACTCACTCATCGTCCAGCGCGCCATGAGTTCTAAAAACTCAATCTCCTTGGTGGTAAAACTACGCGGTACTTGCTCCATGACCTCAAGCGTACCCAGACATTGTCCGGAAGAAGTAAATAGCGGCACTCCCAAGTAGGCGCGGATGCCATATTGCTGGACTAGCACGCTTTTAGAATAAAGCGGAGCGCTAGCGGTGTTGTTAATTGCCAAAACTTTTTGACTTTCTACCACGTGGGTACAGAAAGATTCCTCGCGGGGTAGCTGACGCGAGGAAGCTAGTTGGTTCATCAGTCCCAGGCGAGATAAACCTACCGCTGACTTGAATACTTGACGGTCTTTATCCATCAAGCCCAAAATGCAGATGGTAACCTCCAAAAAGTGAGCCGCTGTCTGAGTCGCTTCCTCGAACACGGCGATCGTTTCTGCTTCGAGCAAGCGCGACTCTGCCAAAGCTTTGAGGCGTTGCTGTTCCTGCGCTGTTGCTGTCAAATTGTCCAGACTGTAAGAAAGTCTGTTTTCTGGACCTACCATGCCTACTGCCACCTTCATACCTGCTATTTGTGTAATTTCCATCTCGCTGCCATCAAAGGATGATTGACTATTCTTAAGGTTCCCAAGCTCCACCTCTGACAAACAGTTGCTGAGTACAAATTTGCGATTTTTGTTTGGCTGTTAAATTAGCCGCCACTTGGCGTGCTAGACCAAGCTGGGTGATTCAGCAGCGCCGCAATGACTCGCACCCCGCGCAACTGGTTAGACAGGGGTATGTGACCTCTAGGAGCCGAAAGATCCCAAGTAAATTCATTCGGGTAGCGCGTCCAGGTATTTCCGGTTTTCCAGCCGATTTTGAGCCAGAACTTATCCCAGTTTTTCCCGGTCGAGAGCCAAATTTCCCGCTGCACGGAAAAGCCGAACTTGCCTTGGGAGTGAAGCAGCCAGAGGGTATTAATCGTTTGCAGGTCAGCGATCGGGAAGTTTTCTACTTCTGTAAAATACAGCCATTTTCGTTGAACCGCATCTGGCCCTGCCAATTCGCACATTTTTTGCAGGGTGATGCGGTCAGCTGCTTGAAAGTCTTGTTGAGCTAGCAGCTGTTCGAGTGGGGTGTAATCTATGTGGCGATCTGATAGAAGTGGCACGCTACGGGTCGGCAATTGATTTGGAATAAATTCCCTGGCTTGAGATGAGCTGGGGTTAAACAAGGTGTTGTAGGCAGTAGGACTAAAGTTATTGTACCACCAAGCTTTTGAGCCGTTGCAGCCACCTGCATTTTCATGGCAAATCTTCAGGGTTGGGGGTCCAGGGGCGAGTGCAGGTGGGCAGGTGGGCTCCAGGGGAATTTGAATGTATATTCTCCTCTGCTCCCGATCTCCTCTGCTCACCTGCTCACCCGCTCACCCGCTCACCCGCTCACTACTAGCGGTTATCCTGCAAAATGCGATTGACGATCGCAGTGGTGGAAGTGGGAATTTCTACCTGGACTAATTCGATTTTGCCTCCATAGTCTAGAACCGTTGAGGCTTCGGGTAAGGTTTCTAGGCGATAGTCGCCGCCTTTGACGTAAATATCGGGTTTGAGGATTGCGATCAGATCGGTGGCGGTGGTTTCTGCAAAAATCACCACTGCATCGACGGGTTTTAAGGCGGCGAGTAATTCGGCTCGCTGGGCTTCGGGTACGATGGGGCGGCTGGGGAATCCTGGGAGTGTAGGTTTGATGGTTTGTACCGAGCGATCGCTATTCAATCCTACAACCAGACTTCGCCCCAACGACTTGGCTACTGTTAAATACCTGACGTGTCCGACGTGGAGCAAGTCAAAGCAGCCATTGGTGAATACCAACGGACGCCATTGTGACGGGGAGGAAGCGATCGCACTGTGAAGTTCGCTCAAGTGATAAATGGGCATGGGCGCGAGGGCAGGTGAGCAGAGGGGCAGGTGAGCAGAGGAGCAAAGAAGAATTCCAATATATATTCTCACCTGCTCACTAGCTCACCTGCTCAAGAACACCCTGTTCCCGAAAAGATCATAAAACCCTAAACTCTACTATTTGCCAGGGCTGTAAAATTGCACTGTTTTAACCAGTGCTGCGTAGCGATTAGGAGCTTATGGGTACATACGAAAAGATTACACCGCCCGATACGGGGGAGCGCATCACTTTCTCTAACGGGGAACCCAATGTCCCCGACAATCCAATTATTCCCTTTATTCGCGGCGATGGAACTGGGGTAGATATTTGGCCCGCTGCGGAGAAAGTCTTTGATGCTGCGGTGGCAGCTGCCTATGGTGGCAAGCGGAAAATTAGCTGGTTTAAAGTGTACGCCGGGGACGAAGCCTGCGAAAAGTACGGCACTTACCAATATCTCCCCCAAGACACCCTGGAAGCGATTAAAGAATACGGTATCGCTATCAAGGGGCCGCTGACTACACCCATTGGCGGCGGTATTCGTTCTTTAAACGTGGCGCTGCGGCAAATTTTCGACCTTTATGCCTGTATCCGTCCCTGTCGCTACTATGCAGGCACGCCTTCACCCCATAAAAATCCCGAAAAACTAGATGTCATTGTTTATCGGGAAAATACCGAAGATATTTACTTGGGTATCGAGTGGCGGCAAGGCAGCGAAATTGCTGACAAATTGATTCATTTGCTCAATAATGACTTAATTCCAGCGACGCCGGAACACGGGAAAAAACAAATTCCCCTCGATGCCGGAATTGGCATTAAACCTATCAGCAAAACTGGTTCTCAGCGCCTGGTGCGCCGCGCGATGAAACACGCCCTGCGATTGCCTCCCAACAAGCAGATGGTCACTTTGGTACACAAAGGCAATATCATGAAGTATACCGAAGGAGCCTTCCGCGACTGGGGTTACGAACTAGCAACCACCGAGTTTCGGGCCGAGTGCGTCACCGAACGGGAATCATGGATTCTCAGTAATAAGGAAAGAAATCCAGATATTTCCTTAGAAGACAATGCCCGTCAAATCGATCCGGGGTATGACAATCTCACCGCTGAAAAGAAAGCTCAAATTTGCGGCGAAGTTGAAAGCGTTCTCAACGCAATTTGGTCAACCCACGGTAACGGTCAGTGGAAAAATAAAGTCATGGTAAATGACCGCATTGCCGATAGTATTTTCCAACAAATTCAGACGCGACCCGATGAATATTCCATCCTGGCGACGATGAATTTGAACGGAGATTATCTATCCGATGCTGCTGCTGCGATTGTCGGTGGGTTGGGCATGGGGCCTGGTGCTAATATTGGCGATGAATGCGCTGTTTTTGAAGCAACTCACGGCACGGCACCCAAACACGCCGGTTTGGATCGGATTAATCCCGGATCGGTGATTTTGTCTGGGGTGATGATGCTGGAATTTATGGGTTGGCAAGAAGCGGCGGATTTGATTAAAAAAGGGATTGGGGGTGCGATCGCTAACCGCGAAGTCACCTACGACCTAGCCCGCTTAATGACCCCGCCAGTCGAACCCCCTCTGAAGTGTTCTGAATTTGCCCTAGCCGTCATCAAGCACTTCCATAGCTAGCTGCGATCGTTGGTAATTGGTAATTGGTAATTGGATGATAGGGGGATGGATTCCTGACAATTACCCTCGTTCCCACGGCTGCTGCCTGGGAACGCCATTACCTTAAGTGACCGGGACGTTGAAAGCCCTGTCTCTTTAGAGCAGGGATGAAAACGGACACGAGCGAATTTATTCGCTGTCTTTACTGAAACGGGTAAAGAGGTGTTAAAATAATAGCATGAGCCAGGTAACTATCACCCTAAAACTAAAGTTTTCTGCTCTCAATCTCGCTAAAGCAGTTATGTTTAACGAGATGACAGAGGAAAATACTCGTTTAGCTAATTGGCTGTTAACTATTCCTCTCCCAGAAAGAAGGAAGTTAACCACAGCCAAAATAGAAACTTCGCTCATGTCTGCTCTGGCGAATCAAACTATTCGGTATACCACATCTGGAACAGGCAAGAAAGTCAAACAATATAAATCTTTACCTCCAGAAATCAATAAACAGAACTGGTCAATCCATAAAGTTGGCGAAACTTATAGTTTGAGTTTCCCAACCATCAAAGGGACTTGCGCGAGTACCTGTAGAAGTAGCCTCATTTCATTGGCAACCAATCTTAGATAGGTTGTTAGCTGGCGATAATTTGATTGACAAAGGTTCTGCAAAGTTGATTAAATATCGTCATAAATGGTATGCCTATATCTGGAGTTACTTTGGAAGTTCCACAAGTCGAAGCGACTACCAGAATAGGATGCGATATGCCTCCGGCACGCTACGCGAACGAGGGCAGAATAATCTAGCGGTGGTAGCACCCGCGAAAGGTTTCGGCAAATTCTTTAACGGCAAATATGTAAAACATCGCCGTCGCTACTTTCAAAAACGCCGTCAATCTTTGCAAGAAGCCTCTAAGTTTAGAGCGTTAAAGAAGTGGAACAAGAAAGAGCGTAGATGGATGGAAGCCGTCAATCATACCATTAGCAGAAGGATTGTCAGATTTGCTGAATATCTCAATGCTGATGTGGTGATTGAGGACTTAGAAGGTTGTAGAAACACCATGAAGCAGAGTAAAAAAAATCGTGCTGATAGTGGTGAATCAAGACATTCTTGGGCGTACTATTCTTTAGAGCAACTCCTGGATTATAAGTTAGCTCTCTTAGGCTTAAAACTAATTAAGCGTCCGGCTCCATATACCTCTAAATCTTGTTCAACTTGCGGCACTCTTGGCGATAGAAAGGGACATCATTTTAACTGCCCTAACGGTCACTACCACAACGCTGATTTGAACGCCGCTAGAAACCTTTCCGGATGGGATGGTTTCTCTTGTTCTTTAGACCTAAAGAGAGATGCTGCTGTAATGGTTTCATCCGGTCTAGAGAATGGGTTGTTTGGCACAACCCCTAACTTGATGAAGGGTATTCTCCCTAGTGGAGAATGTCTGTATACGCAAGAATCTGCGTAGCTTTAGCTCGCAGAGTGTCAATGTTGTAGTTAATCTGACCTTGGCAAATTTATCGTCCTGAAGTGGGACGGCTAACTGAAAAAGGCGAGGTTTGTAGTTGAGAAGGTTGCAATTGCGAAGTGCTTAAACTGGATAACCCTGTATTGGGCACCCCGTTTACAGGTGCAGGGTTCTGGTAAGTAGGAACGGAGTAGTTCTCAGGTGTAATAGGTACTACTTGAGGTACGACCGGCTGCACGGCTGGTGTTCCTGGAACTGGAAGGGTTTGAGGTAAATTATTGGCATAATTACCTGAACTACTGGTAGCAGGTGTAACACCGTATCCCGGATAACTGGGATAGGGGGAGCCTGGTTGAGCCACCTGTACGGGCATATTAGAGTAATTGGTAGTACCGGCGTAGGGCGAGGCGGGTTGGGCTACTTGTCCGGGAAGGGCTGAGGCACTAGGAGTACCGGGTTGGGCTACTTGTCCGGGAAGGAATGAGGAACTAGGAGTACCGGGTTGGCCTACTTGTCCGGGAAGGGCTGAGTTACCAGGAGTACCGGGTTGGGCTACTTGTCCGGGGGCAGTTGCGTTGGGTTGGGTGGGCTGCCCCAAGCTGTTGGTAAATGCTGGCGGCGTCTCTATCGGTGTCTGAGTTTGGACAGATGCAGTAGGAGAATTATTACCCAAGCGGTCTAATGCTGCTTGTAACGGGTTTACCGGAGTCGCGGTGGCAGTTGGAAGGGTTGAACCAGCAAGGTTAGTACCACGAAGGCTGGAATTCTGTGGTGCGGCTTGGTTTCCCATCGTTGATAGACCACCACTATAAGGAGATGAATAATCAGATGGCGCTTGTGTCTCAACCCCCAAGGGATCGTAAGCGCTTATCGGCGCTGTAGGTTGCTGCGTTGCTTTTTGTGCGTCATCGGATATTTTTTCGGCATCAGCTGCCTGCTGTTTGAGGAATTCATCCAGAAAACTCTGTATTTGCGGTTGTTGATTTAACTTTAAGGCAGCTATGCTGACATCAGCTTGAGCCAACTCTTGCATCAGTACCGGCAAGCTATCAATGTCAGCGGCAACAGCACTGTCTTCTTTTGACAGCGTGGTATCGGTGATGGGGGTTTCATTCTCCGGGTTCTTAAACAGCCACTCCGGGTGCTGCCAAGCTTCCCACATAAAAAGACCGATCAGGGATAGTACTGATAGAGATCCCCAAAAAGCGGGTCGCGTAAAGGGACGCAACTTTGCTCTGAAATAATAGCGAACCGATGCAGGCAGTTGAGGACGAATCGGCATGGTTAGGGTGCTGGCTGTCCTAGCACAGAATGCTGTAGTTTCTACTGTCAGGATAACTTTTACAGTGCTGAAATGGTTGTTACTTTAACAAAGTTTGTTGACAAGCCTGAGTGCATCTATATAGGAGGATGTCACCGATTGAGTCGGAACAACAGCCATATACCCACTCCCACACCGAATAGGTTCGGTAGCCAAGCTGCCAACTCGGGAGGCATGACACCGCTTAATCCTAAAGCATCTCCCATTGACATCAATAAATAGTAAGCAAAAATTACCAAAACGCTGATGCCAAAACCCGTGGCCTTGTTGGTGCGCTGGGGTCTGATTCCCAAAGCCGAACCGACCAAACCGAAGACGACGCAAGCAAAAGGTAAGGCGATTTTTTGATGAATTCGGATTACCAGTTTGCGAATTTTCCGTTTATTACCGCTCGGTCGCAATAACTGCAATTCTTCTTGGGCTTGAATGAGGTTCATTTCTTGGAATTCTCGCCCTTTTTCAGCTAAATCTAAGGGAGCGCGGGGAAGTTGCAATTGGTGGTGGTCGAACCGCAAAATGCTGCGGTAGGAACTATCGGGAGATACAACGTAAATTGTGCCGTTGAAAAAATCCCAGGTGTTTTCGACAGGATTCCACTTGGCTTTTTCTGAGGTGACAATTTGGTTTAGCCCCGACTGGGAACGATCTAAAATGGTCAAACCTTTCATTTCTTGACCATCAAATTGCTCGGCATAAAACAAGCGGGTGAGGACGTTGGCTTTATTGCCGTCTGGTTGTTTTATATCGCGGAATTCGGGATAGATAATGTTACTTTCTTCAAAGTCAGATCGGTCTTCTTTTAAAGCTGAATCTAGCGTCTGCCTGGCTTCGTAATTAGCGGCGGGTACGACGAATTCGTTTAATGTAAACGCGATCGCAGTCACGATCAAACTCATCACTATGGCAGGCACTAGCAGCCGATAGATACTAACGCCACAACTCCGCAACGCGATCAGTTCGCTGTCGGAAGAAAGCCGACTGTAGGCGATCAAGGCGGCTAGCAGCATCCCCATCGGCAAGGCAAAAAAGACGTAATAGGGCATCTGCAACAGGGATACTTTGGTGGCGATCGCCATCGGTAAACCGGATTCGGTTACCCTCCGTACTAGGTAAAATACCGACCCGATGGCTATCCCCAACGAAGAAAAAGCCCCGACGCCGAACAAAAACGGCCCAAATAACTCGCTAACAATGTAGCGATCCATGACCGATACGCCAGGAACCAGCCAGCCAGACAAATTAAAAGATTTGCTAAGTATTTTCATAACCAAAGAGTCAATACGGACTAATAACTAGATCTGGAAGTTGTCGCCCAGGTAGTACTGACGCACGAGGGGGTTGTTATAAAGTTCTTCAGCATTGCCAGAGGCTAGGATTTGTCCGTCGCGCATGATGTAAGCTCGGTCTGTGATGGCTAGGGTTTCCCGCACGTTGTGGTCGGTGATTAAAATACCCATGTAACGATCGCGTAATTCTGCCACAATTTGCTGAATTTCCGCCACGGCAATCGGGTCAACGCCAGCAAACGGTTCGTCCAAAAACAAAAACTTCGGCCCTTCCCGCCCCGCCGCCAATGCCCTCGCCAGTTCTGTCCGCCGCCTTTCGCCCCCAGATACCTGAATTCCTTTAGTATGGGCAACTTTTTCCAAGCGAAATTCTTGCAGTAAGGACTCTAAACGCTGCTTTTGTTCCCTACGAGGCACTTTAGTTTGCTCTAGCACCAAAAGAATGTTTTCCCGAACGCTCAGGTAACGAAAGATACTCGCTTCCTGCGCTAAATAACCAATACCCAACTTGGCGCGATCGTGCATTGGCAATGCGGTGATATCTTGGTCGTTAAGCCAAACTGTGCCTTGATCGGGTTTTTCTAACCCAGTGGCGATGTAAAACGTTGTGGTTTTTCCGGCACCATTGGGGCCAAGTAGTCCTACCACTTCCCCTTGACCAACAGAAAGATTAACGCGATTGACGATCGCCCTTTTTCCGTATGACTTATGAATGTTTTGCAGAACAATTCTCACGCCGTTTACCCCACAAAGTTAATTTTCTGTTGTGTAGGGGCGAATCATCTATGCAATAACGACAGTTTATTTAAACCCGCCCCCGCAGTTGTACTCCACCGATCCTTGACCAGTGACTAATTTTAGCGGGGGCGACCCTGGGGCGTTCTAAAGTTTGGCGTTGCGGGTGCTGGGGTTGGAGGTTGTTCGGCACTGGGGGGAACGATGTAGATCGATTCGACTTGCCGATTCTGTTGGGGCACAGCTTGAAATAGCCCTTCATCAATCAGATAGACGATGGTTTCGCCCCGGATGCTGTTGCCCTGCTGCAAAACAAATACGTTGCCGCTGAGAACGATGCGGCGTTCGCGGCTAAAATACTGTGCTTGCGCTGCGGTGGCTTGAATTTGACGGGCGGGGTAGGACATTCTGACGTTGCCGATCGCGGTGACAATGCCGGTGCGGGCATCGTAAAATTGCTGATCGGATAGTACCCGCAAGGCGCGGGAGGCTTCCTCTGTTTGAGCGAGCGCTCGATTGGAGACGTTGGGCATGGCGATCGCACCCGTTAAGGCAGCCGGAATTATCAAGGCTATACCCAGGCGACGCAACCAGTTTTTGGGCAATCTACCATATGGCATCATGGATCGTACTAGCCTAAGAACAAAGAGCTTTAAGCAGGATAATAGCTTAGACTGCAAACTTCAATGATTTGTTCTGGTAGAGTGTTATAACTTGACAAAATACTTATTTTGTGTATTTGAGTGATAGATCCCATCTCCCAGAAACCGGGTGGCTCTCCCGTATTTGAAATCATAATAAAATCTAATAAATGATTCTGAGAGTCTGTGGCAATCTCTGTAAGTATGATTGCTTAGTCCCCCCTTGTGGGCTGACAATTAAACGATGGTTTGCTGAAATAGTTGCCTACTTTGAACGATACACAACTAACGGAACTGTTGAAGGTATTAATTAATAAATTGAACCTGTTGAAGCGGTCAGGTTTTAACTTCAGACACTTTGATAACTTTGAGCTAAGGACTTTGCTTTACTGGAACTTTTCTCAGTAGCAGGACTTACGCTTGGGCGTTCCTATCACCTTTGTTTCAAGCTACGATCTCTGGTGACAAAGCGACGATTTTTCATAGAAACAGGACTTACGCTATCTCCCAGAAGCGGAGGAATTTCTAGATTTATTGGCTCAAGCTCTGCCGAACGATATTGCCATTATTCGGGGAATCATGCCTTATTCAGTGCTGCATCTTTCTTTAACCAGTAGCGAACGCTCTTTTGCTTGGTTTTGGCGGTTCTTAGATCAGAAACGGCAGGGTTCGCCGTCCAGAATCATCAGTTTTTTAATTAACATCCACAATATTTTAATTGTGTCGGTTTCGGCGGATTTGCCCTATGGCCCGATTTACAATCGGGGTATTGCACAAGTGATGTACGAAAGTTTAATTAATCACGGCTATAAACATGGCAGCGGTATACCTGTTACTTTAATTGGCTTTAGTGGGGGCAGACAAATTGCAATGGGTTCGGCAGCTTTCGTTAAAGAGGCACTAGATGCCCCCATTGATATTATTTCCTAGGGGGTATTTTTTTGCGGCAGAAACCAGATTTTAAGGCTTGAACATATCGCTCGCTTATTTGGGGAAAAAGATACAGTTGAACGAGTAGGCCCGCTGTTATTTCCTCGACGCTGGAAACTGTTTTTCCTCTCCTATTGGAATCGTGCTAAACAACAAGGGCAAGTGAGTATTATATCGATGGGAATTGTGGGACACGAGATTCCAGGGGGGTGAATGGACTCGAATGCTTTTCTACCCGATAGACGCAGCTATATGCAACAAACCATTGAGTGGATATCCGGCATTATTCAGGGGACTTTACCACATCCTGAATCCCTACCGATCCGCAAACAAAGTAATTATGAAAGTTGGCAAGAAGTAGCATTTAATCGCCCTGATTACTACTCCATTAAGCACTCTCTTTCCCCGACGTTGTACAAACCGATTGCGCCTTGGATGGGACGGTTGATTTTACCGAATCTATCAGAACGCAATCCCATTAAAGGTGTTTGGTTTGAAGTTTACCATGCTGAACCTCAGTATCAGCATTTAGTCGGTCAAGTGGTAAGTTTGTGCTGGATAGATGACCCCCAAGTTCAAGCCAATGTGCGAGCGGTGACTCGCGATGTTTACTTTAATGACGATGCCTGTTATACTTTATAAATGCGCTCAAGATTCTAATCAAGCTTTATATGCTGCGCTGCGTCAGATGCAACGCTCCGCGAAGAATGTTCCCAGATTGCAGCAATGGTTAGCGGCTCATCCCCAGATTACCAATCAACTCAACCAGTTACGCAAGGTGGGACAAGCCTTACGAAGAGAGCTTTTACCCTTTGGAATTGCCCGTGCAGACTGGCGCAGCGGTGAGGAAAGTTTGGCAAGCAGCCTGGAAAATGACCCGATTGAGCAGTTACTCACAGGGTTGGTAAAACCTGTATAGACGCGGCGCATCGCACCTTCAGACAAACTATCGATCGGTGCAAGCCCAGGTAACGACCTGGCAAGCTCCCGTGCCGCATTCGGAAACAGCGTTTGCTTCGGCTTCTTCGCGGCTTTGGGCCCATGCCCAACCGAGGTTTGTGCCATCTTTCGCGACAGCCCCGCAAGCATTCTTAAACCATACTTGAATTTCGCAACCAGCTTCCCCACATTCTTCTAAGGCAGCCCTTTCAGCCTGTGCGCGGGTGGGGTAGTTGTAGCCATAACCCCAAGCACCAGAGTCTGATGTAGCGATCGCGCCATAGTTATCAAGAGCTGCGAAAGCAGCACCCCCTGTTAACCCTTCAGCTAAAACCAGAGCGAGGGCAAAAATTCCTAGACGTTTCTTCATATTTAACCAACTCTTTTGCGGTGATTTGCTTGATTATTAGCAGTTTTGGCACATTTTTTCAGCGGGGGTCATCTGTAGATCTATCCATCAATTTGATGTGGTGAAACTGAGTTACCGTAAATTTACTGTTGTATTAATTAGAGTGAGGGAACTGAAAGAAGTTTACAAAGCGATCGCGCCAGCAGTCCAACAGCAACTATCCCAAGAATATCCCGCTGAAAAAACCTACGTATCGCCCCAAGAAATAGCAGAAAAACTCCAAACCAAAAACCAGCAAAAGCCGGATAAAACATAAAATAACTCTGGCAAAAATAACTGGGGTAGGCAGGATGCCCACCCCACAAAAATAGAAAATTTCTTGTGGGGTGGGCGTCGGGCCCCCCCTTGAATAGAAAATTTCTTGTGGGGTGGGCGTCGGGCCCGCCCTTCAAACGATCTGAACAGAACTTTTGCCAGAGGTCTAAAAATTAAAGAGGTAAACGCCATGATCGACATGCAAACTGCTTACAAAGTAGCCGCAACAGCCGTGCGCCAACGGTTGGCAGAACAACATCCAGATGATTTGCAAATACTTAACAAAATTGGCAAAGATGAAGTTGCAGTTTACTCCGGTAGCTTCGACCGAGTAGAAGATATTCTGCACTGTCTGGATGTACCAGTAACTATGAACCCGGATGCCAAGAAACTAGAAGCAAAAATTATTTTTGTAAACTGCTTTGGTTCCTACCACCAAGATTTAATTTCCCATCTGGCGCGACAGGTGGAAGCTTCAAAGTGGCTGGTAAGTTCCGACTGGGCTAATGGTCACTTGATGGCGAAGGCGTTTCCCAACAAGGTGCAGTGGACCTGGCGTTCCACAGGCGATGAAGTTATCGCTGTAGAACCAAGTTTAAATAGCCTGTGGTCGGCAGTCGTCGTACTGGGTGCAGAACCCCAATGGTGGTTAGAAACCAGCAGCCATCCCATCGAAGTGCTGAACTTTGAGAAAGTGCGGATAGAAGCAGCCAGTCACGAGCTATTGGTACGCTACAACGCGCCCGTCGTTGCGGTAAGCTTTGATGGGGGCAAAGGGCATGTGTTCCACGTCATTAGCCACTTTTGGTGCAAGCGAAGTCGCACCCCCACACCCCGCCACCAAGCCCCCTGCACCGACTTGCTCAAAACTGGCATGAAATTAAGCGATGAACGCGTCGAAAAAGTTCTGCATCAAGCAGGCATCAAGCCAGATACGCTAAACTTTGCTCACAGCCAAAGTGCAGCCACCTCAACAGAATTAGTAGCCCAACTCTGTGTCCGTGCAGTCACCCATCAGAAATCTGTCGGCTTGAAGCTGTAGTATAATATAAAACAAGGACTGGCGTGTAACTTGCACGCCAGCGTTCAATAAACTATAAAAATTAGCTTGTGAACGATACTCGTTTAGTTAAAATCAGCAAATATCTCAGCAAACATCTACGGCACGCACCGGATCGAATTGGTCTTAAACTTGCTGAAGGTGGCTGGATTAGAGTGGATGAACTTTTAGATGCTTGTAAAAAACACAATTTTCCCATTACCCGCGACCAATTAAATGAAGTTGTTGCACGCAATGATAAAAAACGCTTTTCATTCGACACGACAGGGGATCGAATTCGCGCTAACCAAGGGCATAGTGTAGAAATTGATTTACAATTGGAACCCGCGATTCCTCCAGATGTGCTATACCACGGTACAGGAGAGGGTGCAGTTGAATCGATTCTTAACACGGGTCTTAACAAAATGTCGCGACACCACGTACATCTGTCTAAAGATATAAATACGGCGCGAACGGTAGGCAAAAGACATGGTCGTCCGGTGGTTTTTGCTGTTAATGCAGCAGCGATGCACGAGGCGGGTTATACGTTTTACTGTTCGGAAAACGGGGTGTGGCTAGTGGATATGGTATCACCGGAATATTTAGCGATCGCTTCCTCATAACAACCACCACAGCAAGCATAACAAAAATAAATTATGTTCTCAGCATTTGGCAACAACGACGACAATTCAGCAAAAAACAACCCGCAAAACCGAGGCTTACTCGGCGCTGGGTGGCGACCTTTAAACCGAGAAATTAACTGGGAGTATTTGTTCCACCTCGCCACTAACGATACTTGGGAACTCTCCCATAAAGCCCTCGATTTAATCAGCAATCTTGGCGATGCTTTAGGGCGCAACCAATATTCTTGGTGGGCTAATATACTCCATGTCTTTTCTGACGATACGCGCTACCGCATTGATGAGTTTTGGAATTTCATCACCCCTGAACCTCCCATCCCAGATTATCGCTACAGAGACGTTCTGTGTACCGAAACACCTATAGTTCAATTAGTCAGCCGCGACAGCATTCCCATTGATTACGTACTCAACAAATTGCGCGAAATTACAGTACTCAAAGTCCTGGAATTATTAGGCCGTCCCGATTTAATTACTCAGTCTTGTTTGGAACGACATTTTTACTATCCTGTAGAGCGGTTTGTTAGCTGGAATCGTCTCGAAACATTAGGCACGGTTTATGCCTATTGGTCAAAATATCAAGTTTGGCTGCAAATCGAAACCTACGAAAAAGGACGCCGCTGGTATAGCCTAATTTCCCAGGATTTAGCCCCGCTGATTAACAAAGCGACTTACAATATGGCAGTCATACTCAGCGGTTACAAATGCCGTGTCGGACAGGTTAACAGTCAGTATCCAATTCGGTCATTTCCCGATGATATTCAAAGCTTTACCGACAAAGTTCAACAAGCAATTTTAGACCAAAATCAGCTAGCCGTTTTAGTACATGGAGAACCAGGAACTGGTAAAACAGCCTGGACGCAAGCCGTAGCTAAAGAAATTTTAGTACCGCTGGGATTTGTCCTTTTTATCCTCGATCACGATGGGGTGCAAAACTTTGTTCCACCAACTTACTTGCAGCGGGTTTGCATCATTATCAACGAAGCCGATAACTTAGCTCAAAATCGAGCCAGCGAAGCCGCTCAATACAGTAACAAAACCGAACATATTTTGAGTTTGTTAGATGGAACCGTGTACCAAAGCGTAATTGAAGAAGGAGGGATTCAAGAGCAGCAAAAATTCGTCGTGTTGATGACTTGCAACACAACTGAACGATTAGATCCGGCAGTTTTACGAAAAGGGAGAGTAGATTTTATCTGCGAATTTAATCACAAATTTGTTTAAGGAAAAGTCATTTCCCAACAACAAAATAATCGAGGTATGGCAAGAACGTACAAATATGTAGGCGCGGATGACATTCGACTGAAAGTAGCGGGTTTCCCAGTCGGTACGCGAATTAAGTAAGTTCGCGACCTTGAAACCTGGCTCGATCAAACCAAGCAAAAGCCAAACAATTGGGGAATAATTGCCGCAACTTTTCATTTATAACTTTTGAATTTGGAGAACCAAAATTAAACTGTTACGAATTTAACCAAGAACCAAAGAATATACATGAACGGCAGATTTATGTGCATGGTGAATGGCATTTATTGATTTATTGTTGCGATTGTAAAATATTTCAAAACGGTTATGAAAATGCTCACTGTGAGTCCAGCGATAAAACTATTGACAAAGCCTTAAGTCACTTAGATGGTCAAAAAATTGTCA
The DNA here is from genome assembly GCF_041929235.1 of Microseira sp. BLCC-F43. Classification (NCBI taxonomy): domain Bacteria; kingdom Bacillati; phylum Cyanobacteriota; class Cyanophyceae; order Aerosakkonematales; family Aerosakkonemataceae; genus Microseira; species Microseira sp. BLCC-F43. The sequence goes on along the minus strand of NZ_JBHFNP010000361.1, from coordinate 48,519 downwards.
GCCTAGAAATCGATTCAGCCAACAAGAGTTGTAGCTTTACATTCGATTTGGGTGGCTTACTGGAAATTACCAGCAATGACTGCTACCAACCTATGACAGACTAGTGGCTGCTATTTGACCCATCGGGTTATGTTTTATCTGATCGCAACGATGGCTGTTACAGTTATAATCCAAGCAATAGTAGCGATGAGTCAGCAATATGGCAAAAAATTGATAACAAAATTACCGTTACCGACGGGATTATATAAATTAATCTTAAACCGTAGGGTGCGTTAACGAAGTGTAACGCACCGCCTCCAGAGGGTGCGTTACGGCGCATAATAGTAATTAATACCCCAGCATTTATCTAAAAAATGCGCCTAACGCACCCTACATTCAAAAACTACAAAATTGAGGTGATGTTGTGGCAGATATCCGCAAGCTAATAAATCAAATTGCTGAACAAGAAGCACAACTCAGCAATACTCAATTCCTTGCGGCTTGCGTTCCTAAAGGATTAGTACGTACAAAAGTATCTGGAATTATCTACACTTTTGCACCCAAACCGCGTAACTTTGAAGGGTGGGGTATCTTTCAACCTATCGATGAAAAAACTGCTGAATTAGTTGATGAACCCAGCTTGCCACAATTGGCAGAATATCTCAAGTTACTTCCTGCAATGCGCTTGCGATTAGCTTATAGTTTGCAAGGCAAAACTTGGCTGGCTTATCCTATTAATGAATCAGATGCTAAACAACGCATTGGTCATGTAAAACCAGTGGCGGTGCATTTAGTGACAGAGGGGGTAGCATTTGAGTGCGCGATCGCACGCTATGACGGACGCACATTTTGGTTTGAAGAACTCGACCGTCGCGCCGATCCAATCGTAGCCGAAAACCTGCGCCAAGCCTTCAAAAAGCAAACGCCAATCGAAGAATTACGCTTTAAAGGCATAACAAGAGAAATGCGTACTACCTACGATTTGGCAACGCAACGGATAGCAAACTGGCAGCAAAAACGCGATGAGAAGCGCCTAGCAGCCGCCTTAAAGCAAGGTGGCGGCAATTTGGAAAAATTTAGCGCTCGCACCGACCACTGGCTAGTAGAATGGACAACCGCAGATGGCTTTCGTCACACCTCTGCTATTGACAAAAATGACCTCACCGTCATCAGTTCTGGCATATGTCTAAGCGGACGCGATCGCGACTTTGACTTGCAATCTCTAGTCGGCGTCATCGAACAGCAAGATTACTGAATAGGTAATTGGTAATTGGTCATTGGTCATAGAACAAACTTATTAGCAATTAGCAATTAGCAATTACCAAATTTTATGTCCATCTTCTTCCACGAACAACTTTATCGCACATCTGAAGTGATGGCGAAAATAAAAGACTTCCCAGTAACGGTATGCGGTGCGGGTGCATTAGGCGCGAATATCACCGAAAGTCTCGCCAGATCTGGCTTTGGGAAACTCAAAGTAATTGACCGCGATCGCATCGAAGAACGCAACCTTTCTACCCAACCTTACTATCGCTCAGATATCGGTGCAATGAAAGCCAAGATGCTGGCAAATTCCCTCTATCGCGCCTTGGGAGTCAATGTAGACGCACAATCTAAAGAACTCACCGCCGGCAATTCCCCACAACTGCTGCGCGATAGTTCTTTAATTATCGACACTTTTGATAACAGCGTCGCCCGACTGGCTGTAAAGGATTATTGCGAAACTGCCAACCTGCCTTGCTTGCACGTTGGATTAGCGCGTGACTACGCCGAAGTAATTTGGAACGAAGTTTATCGCGTCCCCTCACCCGCCAACGATGATGTCTGCGACTACCCCCTCGCACGCAACTTGGTAACCCTAACCGTCGCCGTTGCTTGTGAAGTCACTATCGCCTTTGTTTCTTCCAAACAGCAACAAAGTTACACCATAACCCTAGCCGACTTGGCGATCAAGTCATTCACCTAGCTATTCTTGTCAGACTGGCAAGCTAGCCATTAGCCATTAGCCATTAGCCATTAGCTAAAAACCCTGTAGTATGCATGGCAACTACAGGGATATGTCACTCATTCGGGTTGAATGGCTGCTTTCGTTTTTATCTCAAGTTGGTTTAATTACCTTTCGCTCAAACTGTTTCGCCTCACCAGGGTTTTTCCCTTAGAAGCGCCAGTCTTAACTACAGGGACGGAATTTAACTCGAAATAGGGAAGCTGTTACGATTTTAGTAACGAGGTTGACGGGCACCCCGATTATTGTTACCCCAGTTACCAGAAGGTTGCCTTCTGTCTTCGCGGGGCTTAGCTTTATTAACTTTAAGCTCTCGGCCCATCCACTCGGCTCCATCAAGCGCTTCAATCGCGGCTGTCTCTTCAGCATCCGATCCCATTTCCACAAAACCAAAGCCGCGAGAGCGACCTGTTTCGCGGTCTGTGGGTATCTGGACCCGTTTGACGGTTCCGTACTCTGAAAAAACGTCGCTTAAATCTTGTTGGGAAACCTTATAGGACAGGTTGCCTACGTAAATCGACATTGACTCTCTCCAAATCAGACGGACATGTTAATAATTTTGATTCGGAGAGCCGCCTTTCCATAACAACTGTCAAGACTGAAAAAAACACTGCACCGAAATCAAAAACTGATTAGTAGTTTAGCACAGAATCTCTTGCTTAGGGCAAATCTTTTATAGCAAATTTCTATTTTGATCATAAACCCAACGGTAGATTTCTTTTGATCCCGTTAAAAATTTCTGGCTTAGCTATGTCTACAATCAGGCTTGAGGGATAAAAATATCAATACAGATGGGCTAAAAACCTTTGAACGCAAGGTATAGAGCGTTTTTTGGCTCGGGGCGAGTGCAGCAGTTTGCCTACGCGCCCCATTGCCACAAAAGCCCTTGCCCTAAGTTGCAAAATAATTGCTTCTATGTGGTTAAACTTTTCCCTTACCAAGTCGAGTAAATGCCACCTGGTAAATATTCCCATTAAAGTTAAGTTCTGGTTAATCAAGAGAAATTTTGTTATGACTCTATAAATCTACCTTTCGGGGGATGACGATCGAGCTGTCATGTGTTCTTCACATAATTTGACCGTGGCGGCGCAAAATCAGCTAAGATTATTAAAGAATTATTACACATAAACTGACCCATTCCTGGCCCTCAGAAGGTTCTATGACCCTCCCCATTCGCAACGTCGCCATCATCGCCCACGTCGATCACGGCAAAACAACCCTCGTTGACGCCTTACTCAAACAATCCGGCATCTTCCGCGAAGGGGAAGAAGTCCCCACCTGCGTCATGGACTCCAACGCCATTGAGCGGGAACGCGGCATTACAATTTTGGCTAAGAACACAGCAGTCAAGTACAAAGAAACCCTAATTAATATTGTAGACACTCCCGGTCACGCCGATTTTGGCGGCGAAGTCGAACGAGTGTTAGGCATGGTCGATGGTTGTATTTTAATTGTCGATGCCAACGAAGGCCCAATGCCCCAAACGCGGTTTGTACTGAAAAAAGCCCTAGAAAAAGGACTGCGCCCCATCGTCGTCGTTAATAAAATCGACCGACCCCAAGCCGACCCCTACGGCGCTATCGATAAAGTATTAGATTTGTTCCTAGAATTAGGCGCAGACGACGACCAGTGCGAATTTCCCTATCTATTTGCGTCCGGTTTATCAGGTTACGCCAAAGACAAGCTAGATGACGAAGGCAAAGACATGCAGCCTTTGTTTGAAGCGATTCTGCGCCACGTACCGCCACCAGTAGGCGATGTCAATAAACTGCTGCAACTGCAAGTGACAACCCTGGACTATTCCGACTACCTGGGTCGGATTATTATCGGTCGCATCCACAACGGTACGATCAAAATGGGTCAACAAGCCGCATTGGTAAAAGAAACCGGCGAAATCGTCAAAGCCAAAGTAACCAAATTAATGGGGTTTGAAGGGTTAAAGCGAATTGAACTCACTGAAGCGACAGCGGGAAATATTGTCGCAGTTGCTGGTTTTGCCGATGCCAACATCGGGGAAACTATTACCTGTCCCGACGAACCGCAAGCGTTACCGCTGATTAAAGTCGATGAACCGACCTTGCAAATGACCTTCTCGGTAAATGATTCGCCATTTGCAGGACAGGAAGGGCAATTTGTCACCTCGCGGCAATTGCGCGATCGCTTGATGCGAGAATTGGAAACCAACGTCGCCCTCCGCGTCGAAGAAACCGACTCCCCCGATAAATTCCTCGTCTCCGGACGCGGCGAATTGCACCTGGGTATCTTAATCGAAAACATGCGCCGCGAAGGCTACGAGTTCCAAGTCTCCCAACCCCAAGTTATCTACCGCGAAGTCAACGGACAACCCTGCGAACCATTTGAGTTCCTAGTACTAGACGTACCCGAAGATAGCGTCGGGGGTTGCATCGAACGCCTGGGACAGCGCAAAGGCGAAATGCAAGACATGCAAGTCGGCGGTAACGGACGCACCCAGCTAGAATTTGTCATCCCCGCCCGTGGTTTAATCGGTTTCCGGGGCGAATTCATGCGCCTGACCCGCGGCGAAGGCATCATGAATCACAGCTTCCTCGACTATCGCCCCCTCTCTGGCGAAGTCGAACTGCGTCGCAACGGTGTTTTAATCGCCTTTGAAGAAGGAGTTTCCACCTTCTACGCCATGAAAAATGCCGAAGACCGAGGCGTATTCTTCATCACTCCCGGTACTAAAGTTTACAAGGGCATGATCGTTGGAGAAAACAATCGCCCCCAAGACCTAGACCTCAACATTTGCAAAACCAAGCAGCTAACCAACCACCGCGCCTCCAGCGGCGAAGAATTGGTGCAGTTGCAAGCCCCCGTAGAAATGAGCCTAGAGCGTGCTTTGGAATACATCGGATCCGATGAATTAGTCGAAGTAACGCCCAAGTCCATTCGCTTGCGGAAAATGGCGAAAAAGTTAGCGAAGCGCTAAACGCGAATTTTATAGCGGTTTGCACCCCTATGAGGTACACCTTGGTGTGCAAGCAGCATTAACAGGACTTACGCAAAGAAACTAAGGTGATACGAAAAATCGTTGGTTTTGCAACCAGAGATCGACGGTCGAAACCGGGTTTCTGGCATCGTCGTGCGTAAGTCCCGATTAATGCTGTCGCTACACCAACGAGAGACTTAAGCCCCCGCAACCCTCTTCAGGTTAGCCGGGGCTTAATACTATAAAAGCATTTAAAAATATGTATCGTAGTATACAAATTAAAAAAGTTTACATAAAAGCCGCAAAATAGCCGGAGAGTATTAAAGATTTAGTGAAAACGGTGTTTCCCTCATAGCAACAGGAGGGAACTCTTAATTAGTATGGACAAGAAATTAGCTAGCGACGGTAGGGAAGTAAGTTGAAAATTTCTGTAATTATACCAGTTTACAATGGCGGTGCAAGCTTCTATAGATGTCTTTCCAGACTAGCAGAAGCCGTCCCCCAACCAACTGAAATCATCGTCGTAGCCGATGGAGATACGGATGGTTCCAGCGAACTCGCCAAGCAATTTGGTGCGCGGGTATTTAGACTCCCCGTATCGCAAGGGCCAGCCAAGGCGAGGAATATAGGAGCGCGTGCCGCCACAGGCGATATCCTGTTTTTTGTCGATGCTGATGTGGAAATCGCTCCCGATACCATAGACCAGGTAGCGAGGATTTTCGACAGCGAGCCGGATATAGCAGCTATGATCGGCTCTTATGATGATAAACCCGGTGCGGCAAATTTCCTTTCGCAGTACAGAAATTTATTTCACCACTACACTCACCAAACAGCTTCCGAGGAAGCATCTACCTTTTGGGGGGCTTGCGGCGCAATTCGTCGCGATATTTTCCTCAAAATGGGTGGATTCGACGAGAATTATCGCTATCCTTCGGTTGAAGATATTGAATTGGGCTATCGGTTAAAAAAGGCGGGATACAAAATTCGGCTGTGCAAGACAGTGCAAGTCAAGCACTTAAAGCGCTGGGGCGCGGTTTCGATGTTGAAAGCCGACTTCTTTTATCGGGCGCTGCCGTGGACTGAATTAATTATGCGCGATCGCAACCCGATGAATGACCTCAACCTGAAAGTGGAGAGTCGCATCAGCGTCATGTTAGCTTACGGGGTAGCGCTCGCTGGTATGATTTCAGCATGGTGGTGGGGAGCAGGAGCGATCGCTGCTGTACTAGCCTTATTGCTGTTAGCACTCAACGCGCCAGTTTATCGCTTCTTTTATCACAAGCGCGGTAAAAAATTTGCCCTAAAAACCATCCCTTGGCACTGGCTTTACTACCTCTACAGCGGACTAGCATTTGTCATCGGCACAGTCCACCACCTGTTCTACCAGTCCAGAGTGCGTGAAGTGACTCCTTCCCTAGCCAAAAAATACCGATTAGGCAGCAGGGGAACCTAAGTTCCACCTACAAGGTAGTTGACTGAAAAAAAACGGAATACGCGCTACAAGTCAAGGCAGCATTTCAGTGTTTTTAGCATTATGTTTCACTCAGAACGTCGATTAGATTGGGCGGAGAAACGGTTGGACAAGACAAGCGACTTAGAGGAAGCTGCTGTGGAACGTTATCCTGCAATTATTATAGGGGCGGGTCCTGCTGGTTTAACCGCTGCTTATGAGTTGGTCAAACAAGACATTCATCCCATTGTTTTAGAAAAAGCAGACAAAGTTGGTGGAATCTCCCGCACCGAAACATACAAAGGCTATCGCTTCGACATAGGCGGTCACCGCTTTTACACCAAAGTCGAAGCCGTGCAGCAGCTGTGGCAAGAGGTGTTGGGTAAAGATTTCATCAAAGTACCCCGTCAGTCGCGCATTTACTATAGAGGGAAATTTTTTAATTACCCCCTCGATGCTTATAATACTCTATCCAATCTGGGTTTACTGGAGAGCTTACAGATTTTATTAAGCTATTTCAAAGCCAAATTATGGCCTTTACCTGAAGAAGAAAACTTAGAACAATGGGTTACTAATCGCTTCGGAGAACGTCTTTTTAAAACGTTCTTTAAAACCTATACCGAAAAAGTTTGGGGAATACCTTGCGACAAAATCCAAGCAGATTGGGCAGCACAACGCATCAAAGGACTTTCTTTAAAAGCTGCAATCCTCAACGCTCTGTTTAAAACCAACAACACCAAAACCTTAATCAAAGAATTTGATTACCCGGTTCTGGGACCAGGGATGATGTGGGAGCGGTGCCAGGAATTAGTAGAGAACAAAGGCGGGAAAGTGCAACTCGATACCAAAGTCGTTCGCATCGAGCGTCAGGGTAATCGGATTAGCAGTATCACGCTCCAGCACGATGGTAAAACCCGTCAAATTTATGGAGACCATTTCATTTCCACAATGCCCGTTACCGCACTGATTCATCGCCTCGATCCGCTCCCACCCGACGAGGTAGTGCAGGCGGCGAATAGTCTCAATTATCGGGCATTTATGATTGTGTCGCTAATGGTTAATCGCCCCCATCTATTTACCGACAATTGGATTTACATTCACAGTCCAGAAGTAAAAGTGGGACGCATCCAGAACTTCAAAAACTGGAGTCCTGCAATGGTTCCAGATCCAAATAAAACCTGCTTGGGAATGGAGTATTTCTGTACCGAAGGCGATGAGATTTGGAAATTATCCGATGTAGAACTGATCGATTTAGCTACTCGCGAACTGGCTAGATTGGGTCTGGCGTCGGAGAGCGATGTAGAAGATGGTGTTGTGATTCGCCAACCCAAAGCTTACCCAGTTTACGACAGCGAATATCGTCAACATCTGAAAACAATTCAAAGTTTTCTCAGTCCGATTGAAAACCTGCAAACCGTCGGTCGCAACGGGATGCATCGCTATAACAATCAGGATCATTCCATGCTGACAGCAATGCTAGCAGTCAGAAACATTTTGGGAGAAAACCACGATTTGTGGGAGGTGAATACAGAACGCTCCTACTATGAGGAGTTTACGACAGACCCCTCGAAAAAGAAAAGTAAGTCATATCTAAGCTCGAAGTCGGGCTAAAAATTTAGAAATTCAAGGTACTTCCTGCCTAAAAATTTTAATTTCGGCAGGAGGTCATTCTAAAACCAGCGGATTCAATTAAAACAATCATCAGTATTTATGGATAATGTAGTCAATCTTGAGCGGCCTTTAGTTTCAGTCATTATTCCAGCTTACAATGCCGAAAAATTTATCGAAAGAACGTTAAAATCAGTCCTTTCTCAAACTTATAAAAATATAGAAGTTTTGGTTGTGGATGACGGTTCCCAGGATCGAACAGCGGAAATCGTCAAATCAATCGCAGCACAAGACCAGCGGGTTATCTTGTTGCAACAACCCAATTCAGGGGTAGCAACAGCTCGAAATTTAGCAATTCAAAAGTCTAAGGGAGAATTTATTGCTCCGATTGATGCTGACGATATCTGGTATCCCCAAAATATTGAAAAGCAAGTGCAGTGTATCCTAAAGTCGGAATCGTCAGTTGGATTAGTTTACTCTTGGTCAGTAGATATTGATGAAGCAGACTCACCAACTGGAGAGTTTCGTGCCTCTAGGATCGAGGGAGAAGTCTATACAACTCTGTTGTGCCATGATTTTATAGCCAACGCCAGTTCGGTTCTAATTCGTCGGTCTTGCTTCGATAAAGTTCGTGGTTACGACCGCAGCTTGAAAGAACAGAATGGTCAGGGGTGTGAAGATTGGGATATTTACCTGAGAATCGCTGAACATTATCATTTTCGATTTGTACCAGAGTTTCTCGTTGGTTATCGTAAGCTCGCTAACAGCATGTCTTGCGACTACACTTCAATGGCAAAGTCTCGTGAGTTGATCTGGCAATCTATCCGAGAAAAATATCCAAATATTCCAGCTGCTATTTATCGATTGTCTACCAGTAGTTTTTATATGAACCTGGCACGTCAAAGTAGCCTTCACGGTAAACACAAGAGTACTCTATTTTGGATATATAAATCTTTAGAAACAGAATTTTTTACGCCTTTTTTACGTCTAGGGTTTTATATATTGTTAATTAAAAGCCTGTTAAAAATTATGGCTCAGCCAGTGACAGCCTTAATTTGGAAAGATCATAATGCTTGGGTAAATTTCAAGGAAAGATTTAAATCTAATAAGCAAGCAATTACAATTACCGATCTCAACAATCGACTATTGAATACAAACTTTAAAGTTTTAGCGGAAAGCACCTTGCATCGATTGGCTCCTATGATATTTGGCACTCCAAAAACCTGGTTAACAATTCTTAAAAAACCCAACGGGATTTGTCAACCTATTAATCAACCTTAATCTGGTAGAATAATAAAGTTTGTTGTCATTAGAGGAGAAATGAATACAAAAAAAATTATACTTAAGGCGGGTAATACAAGTAGCCAGTATTGGCAAGATTTGTGGCATTATCGGGAATTATTCTACTTTTTGGCATGGCGTGACATTCTGGTGCGCTATAAGCAGACTGCCATAGGCATTGCTTGGGCGCTGCTGCGACCTTTTGTAACAATGGTTGTGTTTACTGTAGTATTCAGCAATATAGCAAAATTGCCCTCAGAGGGGACGCCGTATCCAATTTTAGTATTTGCGGCTATGCTACCGTGGCAATTTTTTGCCAATGCGCTGATGGATTGCAGCAACAGCTTAATTAACGACTCTAATTTGATTTCTAAAGTTTATTTTCCGCGCTTGATTGTTCCTGCCAGTGCTGTGATTGTCAGTTTTGTGGATTTTTTAATCGCTGGCATGATTTTGTTGGCGTTGATGGCTTGGTATAACTTTGTACCGGATTGGCGTATCCTGACATTACCGTTTTTTATCCTGATTGCTTTTGCTCTCGCTATGGGGGCAGGGCTTTGGTTTGCCGCACTGAATGTAAAATACCGAGATTTCCGCTACGTTGTACCTTTTGTTGTGCAGTTTGGCTTGTATATTTCACCTGTAGGTTTTAGCAGTAGCGTTGTGCCAGAACAGTGGCGATTACTATATTCTTTAAACCCAATGGTGGGAGTGATTGATGGGTTTCGTTGGGCGATTTTAGGGGGGGAATCAAAACTTTATGGGTCAGGATTTTTATTATCAGTTGCTTTAGTGGTTATAGTCCTTGCTACTGGCATCTGGTACTTCCGAAGGATGGAGCGTAAATTTGCTGATGTGATTTGAGCGGGGACTTGGAGATGTCTGAGACTGTCATTAGCGTCGAAAACCTGGGAAAAAAATATATTATTGGTCACCAGATGCAGGGAGAATATGCAACCTTGCGAGATCAGCTGACCAATGGAGCGAAATATCTGAGCCGATTGCTCAGGTTTTCTAGCAACAGCAACCCTGTTTCTAATCGAGAAGAGTTTTGGGCGTTGAAGGATGTGTCTTTTGAGATAAAACAGGGAGATAGGGTTGGCATTATTGGTCGCAATGGAGCTGGAAAATCAACTTTATTAAAGATTTTGAGCAGAATTACAGAACCTACTACGGGTGAAGTTGCTATTAATGGACGAGTAGCAAGCCTTTTGGAAGTCGGCACGGGTTTTCACCCAGAACTCACAGGGAGGGAAAATATTTATCTCAACGGTGCTATTTTGGGCATGAGTAAGGTAGAGATTAAAAAAAAGTTTGATGAAATTGTTGAATTTGCGGAAGTAGAAAAGTTTTTAGATACACCTGTTAAACGCTATTCCTCCGGAATGTACGTGCGACTGGCGTTTGCCGTTGCTGCTCACTTGGAACCAGAAATTTTAATTGTGGATGAGGTGCTAGCAGTCGGTGACATACAGTTCCAGAAAAAATGTCTTGGAAAGATGCAGGATGTCTCGAAGAGTCAGGGGCGGACAGTGTTGTTCGTCAGTCATAATATGGAAGCCATCCAAAGGTTATGCTCCCAGTGTTTAATGCTTGAACGCGGACAGTTAACCGCGCAAGGTGATACTGCGAGTACTGTTGAAAGATATATAGCCAACAATTTTTATCAAACCTCCCCTAATAATTGGATTAATGTATCAGACCTGATCCGAACTGGGACGGGAGAGGCTCGCTTCGCGGAAGTTCAATACAGCAGTCTGAATGAATCAATTGGGTTTCAACCATATTCAAATGGCTCGCTTGAATTTTTATTAGCGATTGATTCAGACTCATCTAGATATGTTGGGAGTCTTGCCGTTATTATATATAACAAATCTGGAACCAAGTTAGTTAATGCCGATACCCTATCAATTGGTAAAGTTATATCTTTGCAAAAGGGACGTAATATAGTGAGGCTAAGGCTGAAAGAATTACACCTCAAGCCTGATATTTATATAATTGGATTTTGGCTTGCCGATCCTTTAGGAGGCGAGGTGTTTGATTTTATCGAATATGCATGTGAAATTGAGGTGGTTAATCTTGAAGCAGAAGGGTTTGGCATGAGACCGCCCTTTGATGGTTGCGTGACATGTGATTTTGAGATTTTGTCAGTCAATTAGTTAGTTGAGTCTGACGGATTGAGAACGGGTAAAACATTTAGGAAGCATGAAACTATGAGCATTGTTTTGGTGACAGGATCGGCAGGATTAATTGGTTCCGAATCAGTGCGATTTTTTGCCGAACGCGGCTATAAGATTGTTGGCATTGACAACAACATGCGCCAGGTTTTCTTTGGTGCAGATGCTTCGACCGAATGGAATCGCGATCGCTTGCTACAGGAGTATGGCGATCGCTATATTCATCATACAGTTGACATTCGCGATCAAGAGGCAATTTCCCAAATATTTAAGACCTATAGCAAGGACATTAGTCTAATTATTCACACAGCAGCTCAACCCTCTCATGACTGGGCAGCTAGCGATCCTTACACTGATTTTACTGTCAATGCAAACGGCACTCTAGTATTACTAGAAAATACCCGTCAACATTGCCCAGAAGCGGTCTTTATTTTTTGCTCCACCAACAAAGTGTATGGTGACACTCCCAATTTATTGCCACTCGTTGAACAAGAATTCCGTTGGGAAATTGAGGAAACCCATCCCTACTACCAGGGAATTGATGAAACAATGAGTATCGATAACTGCAAACACTCTTTGTTTGGTGCTTCTAAGGTAGCAGCTGATGTATTGGTTCAGGAATACGGTCGCTATTTTGGCATGAAAACGGCTAGCTTCCGGGGTGGATGTTTAACAGGTCCGAGTCACTCTGGCACTCAGTTGCATGGATTTCTTTCTTATTTAATGAAATGCACCATGACTGGGAAACCTTATCAAATCTACGGCTATAAAGGCAAGCAGGTTCGCGACAACATCCACAGCTACGATTTGGTGAATGCTTTCTACCATTTTTATCTAGCTCCACGTGTTGCTGAAGTTTACAACATTGGTGGCAGTCGTTTTAGCAATTGCTCCATGTTAGAAGCAATTCAACATTGCGAAGCCATTGCTGAGAAAAAACTGAACTGGAACTATGTTGAATCCAACCGAATTGGAGACCACATTTGGTGGATTGGGGATGTCCAGAAGTTCAAAAATCACTATCCGGAGTGGGAGCTAACCTACACAGTTAAGGATATCTTAAAAGAGATTTATACCCAAAACGTTGAGCGATGGGTATAGAGACGGATGAAGTTTCTAGGATCTGATTTCTCGCCATTTGTCTTTGAAGAGTTTCCCAAACATGTTAGCCAAATTATCACAAAATAAAATAGTCCGGTTCCTGATCTGCGGGGTTGTGACAGCAGCATTTAATATTTTAGCGATCGATGTCATCATCAAGTCTTTCAAGCTCGATCAACCTGTACTGCATAACATTGCCAACGTCATAGCAATTGAAGTGTCGCTGCTGTTTAGTTTTTTCGTTTATCGGACTTGGGTTTGGTCAAAAAGTCAATGGAAATTTAAAGAAGTTTTGTGGCGAGAGATTCCTCTCTACCAGTTATCCTGTGGTTCTGTTGTAGCAATGCGGAGTTTAATTTTGTTTCCTCTTTTAAATTGGTTAGGTGTTAATTATTTAATTAACACCCTAGTGGGAATAGTAATTGGCTCTGCTATGAACTATGTAATGAGCGACCGATTAGTGTTTAAAACTAAGTAACAAATAGCACGAATTCAATTTGGTTAACAGCATAGAATAGGATGCGATCGCAATGACTTTTACCAAGCAGCTTTTAATACCCAATAAGTGGGAGTATGTAGTCCCTGCTCTTGCTGTTGCATCCCTGCTAATTTCCTGTATTCTCGTTTCTGAAAAAAAGTTTTTTTGGAATGATGAGCTTTATTCTTATTACTTGCTTGCTGACCCATCTTTTACCCATATGTTGGGTGCTTTTCACGACAAAATCAATAACACACCGCCTCTATATTTCATTTTAGGATGGCTTTGGGCGAGAGCATTTGGTTCGACTGAGCTATCACTTCGGTTATTTTCTTCTTTAGGCATGTGTATGGCATGCGTAACTGTTTGGGTAACATTACGTCGGACTTATAATTTCTGGTCAGCTTCTATTGGAACTTTATCGGTATTTTGTACTTCAGAGCTTATCCTATCTCAGAATGCCGAAGCCAGAATGTATGGATTATTCATGGCTATTTGCTCATTTGCTTTACTTCTATTCGATATCAATAACAGCAGTTCAAAATCTTCAAGCTGGATAATTTGTTCAAATGCTTTTATCCATGCTGCTATGGTTCAGACGCATCTTTTTGGGCTGTTCTACAGTGGAGCAATTGTTTGTTCCCACATAGTTATAGACAGATACTTTAAGATATTCAGACCTAAACTTTACCTGTCTATCGTTTTAAGTTGGCTTTCACTGATTCTATACATTCCCTCTTTTCTTAACCAGGCTGATGCTGGCAATCCCCGTACATGGATTCCGATTCCTTTGCTTCAAGATTTAATTGATTTACTGATTTTTTCACCCTCATCTTATATCAAAATTCTTGTTTTACCACTTTTAATTTTATTTTTTGCACTGCAAATTATTTTAACCAAAAATGATGAAACTCAAGCTGCTAGGCCAAATATACAGAATCAACAGAACCTCAAACACGAAAAATATCTTCTCATATTTACCTATGCTTTTCTATTAGTTCCTGTTTTAATCTGGATTATTTCATGGCTTGTCAAACCTATATTTATAGACAGGTACATGATTCCTACTGTTATAAGCTGGTCAATATTATTAGCTGGTTTCACTTCACGGATTGTTGGTTTCCCTAGTTTTAAGCAGTTTATTTATAGCAAGTTTATTTTATTCAGATTTTTAATAAAATCTCAAAAAGAGATATTCTTATTATTGCTCGCGACAATTATTGTTGTTTACCCTATTAGATACGCAAACAGTTTACCAAAAGAAACTATTCCAGGATTAAACGATAACAAATATGGCTACAAAGATTTACCGATTGTTGTGCAATTTTCCCATAATTTCCTCAAGCGCTTACATTACTCTCCTGAGCGGAATAGATATTTCTTTATTTTAGATTGGCAGGCTGCTGTAGATAATTCAAGCGGATTATTTACGACCCAGGAATATAAACATATGGAGGCGCTAAAACGTAACTACCCTGAATTGTTTAAGCATGTGATAAAAAGTGAAGATTTCTTAAATAGATACACTCGATTTTTAGTGCTAGATGATTTAGATTATGAGAAAAAATGTACCTTAGATCCCCAATGGGATAATATTAGCTGTCCAAAATGGTTGGAAATGAGAATTATCAGCAATCCTAAATACAAACTGACAGTTATTGGTCAGGTTGAGGACAGAAAACTATTGCTAGTAAAAAAGCAATAGAAACAAGCAAGTAGAATTGATGCAAATTAACCGACGAGTGAAAGGCAAGCAATATGAGCAAAAAATTGATGATTGCGGAACAAAATACTCAAGCAACCAACATTCTGGGAATCCGCGAACAGTATCGCGATCGCTATTGGAAAAGACGAGATCCAATTCTGAAGGATAGGTTGCTTTGGAGAGCGCAAAGCTTCCGGCATATGGTTCATCTGCTGCCGAACCAGACAATTTTAGAACTAGGCTGCGGTCAGGGTCTTTTTACTCGACAACTACTCCATGTTTCTCGCGGGGAAAATCCTATTACTGCGGTAACCTTCAATCCCGATAATTCCAGGCCAGAAGATTTGCCTTCATCCGTAGAGTTCCTCCACGCTTCCTCGATTCCGGGCCCATTAGACGGGAGAAGTTTTGACTTTATAGTCGCGATGGATCTTTTAGATAAACGCAATTCTGCCTGGGTTCTCCAGAACGTTTACGAATTGCTCAAACCCGGTGGTCAAGTGATTTTTTACGAGAGCAACCCCTGGAATATCGTGCTGAAAGTCCGCCGATTCATTTCGCAATTTTTCGGACAAAAAGATCCCCGGCGACTGCTGAATCGTCCTGAACTTTACGAGTTAATTTCTGAGATTGGCTTCATCAGAAATTTTGCCGTCTTCAATGACTTTGTCTATGCACCGCTGACGCGCCAAATGGTGTGGTTGTTGCGGAACCTTTCAATTATCCTGGAAAATGCCTCCGGGATCAAAACCTTAGCAGGCTCGATTCTGATCCATGCTCAAAAGCCACCCCGTGTGGTTGAGCGACCCCAAATTTCCTTATGCGAACACGAGCAATTGCGGGGAGCTATTTCTGTTGTAATTCCTTGTCACAACGAGGAAATGAATATCGAACCTTTGGTTACTCGATTGAAGGGATTTTTTGGCGAATATCTCCACGAAATTATCCCCGTTGATGATAATAGCCGCGACAGCACTCGTGAGGTGATTGAAAGATTAGCCGATCAAGATCCGATAATTAAACCTGTGTTTCGGACGCCGCCAAATGGTGTAGGTAGAGCGATCGCAGATGGCTATCGAGTCGCCACAGGCAAATACATATTGTCAATGGATTGCGACTTCCAGCACCTCTTACCGGAAATACGGGACCTGTTTGATGCGGCGGCAGAAGGATACGATGTCGTTGTTGGCAGCCGTTTTTCTCGCCATAGCGTGCTGCTCAATTATCCATTGCCAAAAATCGTGGTCAATCGCGGATTTCATGCCTTGGCTCAAATTCTGTTCCTTCGTTCTTTTCGAGACTTGACCAATAACCTGAAGCTCATGCGTCGAGAAGTGGTGGAGAATATTCAATTAACCCAGCCCGGTTTTGCTGTCAATGCCGAAACAGGACTTCAGCCTCTTTTAATGGGTTACTCGGTAAAAGAAGTGCCGATCTCTTGGATCAATCGAACTCCAGATATGGGCGTATCTTCGTTCCGTTTAGTTAAGGTTGGTGGTGGCTATTGGCAGGTTTTATTTCGACTGTGGCTCAAAACTGTCTTTGGGATTGGATACTACCCTAAAGGTAAAAAATCCCTAGCGCCACATAAGCAGCTGTGATGGGGGAGGACATTTCTTTGCTGCAAACATTTACTTTTTTGCTCAAAAAATTAGGGCTGCATCTACCCTCCATAAGGTGATTATTTATGAATCTCGAAAATCAGGTTTCAAAACTGAATAAGTGGGAATATCTAGTTCCCCTACTTGCTAGTGTATCCCTCCTCATTAGCTGCGCGATCGCTTCTCCTAAAAAGTATTTTTGGAACGATGAACTGTTATCCTACTACTTACTTACCGATCCATCCTTACCACACCTGATGACTGCTTGGGGGGACACCTTCAATCAATCGCCTCCTTTATACTTCATACTTGGATGGTTCTGGGCTAAAGTGTTTGGTAACACAGACTTGTCGCTGCGCCTGTTCTCTAGCTTAGCGATATGCGTGACGTTGACACTGGTTTGGATCGTCCTACGGCGTACCTATAACTTCTGGTTAGCTTCCATTGCAACTTTAAGTGTATTTAGTTTTTCAGATTTGATTTTATATCATAATGTTGAAGTCAGAATGTATGGGTTATTCTCCGCTGTTTGCGCTTTGGCCTTGCTAGCATTTGATACCATCAACAGACAAGAAAAATGCTCGCGGAAGCTTCTTGTTGCAAACAGCTTGATTCATGGCGCTATTGTTGTAACCCATCTCTATGGACTTTTCTACAGTGGAGCTATTCTTGCTGCTTTTATCCTGCGTGACAGATACTTTAAAATTATACGAAAAAATCTTTATTTGTCTGTGATATTAGGTTGGCTATTTTTGCTGCCTTTGATTCCTACTCTGATTAATCAATCAAATAATCAGGCCAAATGGTTCTCTGTTATCGATGTCATAACTTTTATTAATTATTTTGTATTGTCAAATAAATTTTCATTTTTTATCTTCGCTTTAATATTGCTTTCAGTATTTTTCTATATCAGCCACGACTCAGAACCAAAAAATTTGGCGACATCCAAGGGAGTTGCTGAAATCTCTCTTCTAATATTAGCTGGTACTTTTATAGGAGTTCCTGTTTTAGCTTGGGCGATTACTCTAACTATAAAGCCCATGCTAAACGATCGGTATATCATCCCTACTATTGCAATCGGTTGGCCCATTTTATTAGCATATCTATCCTCCAGGCTGTTCCCGAATTTCACTTTGCATAGACAAGAGGAAAAGTTAAGCTGGAATAATTTATTTACATGTAAAAATAAATTAATTTTTTTTATTTTAACTGCACTTCTGATTATTCATCCAATTTATCATGCTAAAAAATTAGGGCATTCTTCGCCAAAACCTGGAATTAATGATGCTAGCTATGGATATACTGAATTACCGATTGCTATGGAAGCTGGACATGACTTCCTACCTCGGGTTCATTATTCTTCCCATCCCAACAGATATTTTCACATCTTAGATTGGGAAACTGCCTTAAAGAATACAGACAGTGCATTTGCAACTGGCGATTATACCCATTTGTCAGCCCTCAAACGTCAGTATCCTGTTATTAATACTATTCAGAGCCAAGAGTTTCTTAAAAAATACGATCGTTTCTTAGTTTTAAATGAAACAGATCAAAAATGGTTTGAATGGAAAATTAAAAATAACCCTAAATATGAAGTAAAATCCTTAGTAATTGCCGATCAAGGTGCATGGAGTCCTCTGGAATTATTTATTGTAAAACGTAAAAAATAAGTTGCTCAGGCATTTACCTTAACCTTTGGGAGCTTTAAATTTATTATGTTGTCAATCGTCATACCAGTCTTTAATGAACAAGAGAATATTCCCAAACTCTACGAGCGTCTTGTTGCTGCTTCCCCTACTTGGGATTCCCCTTTTGAAGTTATCCTGGTAGACGATGGTAGTAGTGATAGAACCCTTTCTCTTTTACGAGAACTGCATAGCAAAGACTCTCGTTTCAAGTTCATTAGCTTTTCCCGTAATTTTGGTCATCAGACAGCTGTCAGTGCAGGTCTTCGCTATGTATCAGGTGATGTGGTAGCTGTGATGGATGCCGATTTGCAAGATCCTCCTGAAGAACTTCATCGCTTCCTCCATCAATGGCGTCAAGGTTATCAGGTCGTTTATGGTATCCGCACTAAGAGAAAAGAAAATATCTTTAAACGATCTGCATACTATCTCTTTTATCGCCTATTAGCATGGTGTTCATCAATTGAGATTCCCCTTGATTCAGGAGATTTTTGCGTCATGGATAGAACTATAGTAGATTGTTTAAATAGTATGCCCGAACGAAATCGTTTTGTCAGGGGATTGCGTTCGTGGATAGGTTATCGACAAATTGGCATTCCTTACGAGCGAGATAGACGTTTGGCTGGAGATGTTAAATACACATTCCGAAAACTTTTACGTCTTGCCCTTGATGGTATTATTAACTTTTCCTACCGACCCTTACAACTGACAGGAGCTTTTGGCTTAATTGTCTGTTTCTTGTCATTTTCAGGCATTGTGTTTTATCTTGTACACCGGATGCTAAACCGGAAAATTTTTGGTCTTGCTCCTCAAGATGTTCCCGGATTTACTACCTTGATTCTAGCAATTTTGTTTATTGGTGGAGTTCAACTTTTCACTTTAGGAGTTTTTGGTGAATATTTAGGACGAATTTTTGATGAGGTCAAACAACGTCCTCTATATATAGTTAAAGATCGAGAAGGCTTTGAAGATAAAAATGAATTGCAGATTGCCATAACTGCTAAACCTAAACTACCAGGAGATGGTGGTATACGATATTAAATAATAAGTTGCGTTTTTTGCTTTTATAAGTTTTATCGTAACCATTAACACCGGGAGAAATATGAATCAAGAGCGGATTGAAAACAATTTTATAAAAATTTTACAATTGCTATATGGTTACAGATACAAAGTTGCTATTTTGATGATTTTGATCGCGTGCTATTTGGTATTCTTTTGGCGTCTTGGTGAAGGCCCTATTCGCCAATGGGATGAATCAAGCCTAGCAGTAAATGCATTAGAAATGACGCTGAATGGCGACTGGATAGTTAAATATCTTGATGGCAAGCCTGACCTAATTAATACTAAGCCAAACCTAGCTATTTGGCTAATTGCAGGCTGCATGAAATTTTTCGGTTATAACGAATTTGCCCTGCGATTACCTTCGGCAATTTCAGCGTTGATTACAGTTATTATAATTTATATTTTTGGTATAAAATATCTACAGGATTTTAAAGCTGCTTTAATGGGGTGTTTTGTCTTAATAACCTCTATTGGATTTACAGGAGAACATGTAGCTAGAAACGGTGATTATGATGCACTGCTTGTACTTTGGATAACTATTTATTCTCTTGCCTATTTTATGTACTTGCATTCAGCAGAAAAAAATAAAAATTTTTATGCAACTGTAATAACATTTGCCCTAGTTCTTGCTGTGTGGACTAAAGGAATAGCTGGTATTCTCGCTGTACCTGGACTTTTGATATATGCAGCATGGCAAAAACAGGTCAGAAAACTGCTACTGTCTCCTCAAGTTTATTACTCAGCCATTATTTTTATGGTATTAACCATAGGTTATTATCTAGTAAGGGAGAGCTATAAACCGGGTTTTTTGTCAGCAGTTATGGTTAATGAAATTACAGGTAGATATGGAGATATAGTTCCAGGCGGGACTCCTAGAGGCTTTTCTTACTATTTAGTTAATATACTGTCATACAGATTTGTCCCTTGGATTTACTTATTTCCATTCTGCTTGGCGATCGCTAGTTTAAGTGAAGACAAGGCAGCACAAAAATTTAGTTTATTTAGCTTCATCTATTTAGGCACCTATTTTCTAATCATCTCTTATGCAAAATCAAAGTTTAATTGGTATGATGCTCCCCTGTATCCTATCGCTGCTTTAACTACAGGCTTAGGAGTTTCTATGGTTGTTAAGTTAGTTGCAGATTATTGTTATAAAAGTTGGTTCAAATTTAAAAAATATGATGATTTGATTAAACGTCAGTTGGCTTATATGTTGCTGATTATTAGTATTTTTATCCTGCCGTTTTTAAACAACGTCATTCTAGAAATTACTATAAACAGAGTTCCCTTCCGCGAGAACGATGCCGCTATATCATTTTTAGCACTTGATTATAGTAAATATTTTAAACAACTCGCAATCACTCGTATTGATGTTAAAAATAATAAGTTGCTGGTAGTAAATAGTATTAGTTACAATCTTCCATTGCTTTTCTATACTCAAGTTGCAAATTTAAACAGCCAATATCCGCTTGAAGTTAAATGGGAAGAACCATCGGCTCAAGTTTTTCGGGCTGGTGAAGTTATTGTAAACTGCGATTCCAATACGCAAGGCGAGTTAAATCGCAAATATGTGATGCGAGTCTTGCACTCTGAAAAATATTGCGGAACATTTCTAATCGAAAATTACAAAAACTCAATCAAAAGTAAACCTTCACCAAAAAGTGAATTAAGCTGATAATTATCTAAACCTTTTACCAGAGATTCAAATGAATAAAAACTTCTTGGCTTTTAATTATATTAGGACGCTGACCAAAGCAGATATTATTAATGTTTTGGTCATTGTTGCTATCTGGATTATTATGGTAATCCTCGTAAATCCTATCGGAGATTTTCCGCTGAATGACGATTGGGCTTATGCGCGTTCCGTACAGTCTCTAATTGAAAAAGGAGATTTTCAACTTGCCGACTGGACTGCTACTAATCTATTTTCTCAGGTTTTTTGGGGAGCATTATTTTGCTTGCCATTTGGATTTTCCTTCACCGCACTGCGATTTTCTACTTTAACTTTGGGTTTAATTGGTGTGGTGACAACTTATGGACTGCTAAGAGAAGTCAAGTCAGGTTATAAAATTTCTCTTCTGGGAGCTTTGCTGGTAGCAATCAATCCCATCTACTTTGAACTCTCTAATACTTTTATGAATGATGTTCCATTTTTCGCTTTTGCAACTGTATCGTTATATTTTTTATTGCGTGGGCTTAAATATGAATCAAAACTTGAAATTACTGTTGGCTTTTTAATGGCTGCTGTTGCTATCCTAGCTAGGCAAGCAGGATTAGCGATTCCTATGGCATTTGGCTGCGCGTACATCGTAAAAAAAGGAATCAATATATCAAATATTGTTAGAGGGTTTTTACCAACATTAGGTGGTATTGCCATTCAATTCACCTATCAAAAATGGCTGCAATTGACTATGCGATCGCCCCACTCTTACGGCGATCAAATCAATACTTTAGTTAAAGAAGTTTCTTTAGGATTTTATAATATATTTATCAATTATAGCAAGATAACCTTATTTTCTTTAATTTATTTAGGTCTATTTATCTTACCATTACTGATAGTATCGTTTTCGCAAAAATTCAAGAGTTTATCTAATCGACAAAGGACGTTTTTTCTGATAGCAGCATCATTTTTTTGCGTTGTAACGATTCAGGTATTAATCTCCAGAAAGCTAATCATGCCGTTTGTGGGAAATATATTGATTGATTTTGGGCTTGGCCCTGTAGGATTAATGAACAGTTATCTACCGCAAGCACCCAGAGTATGGATAGCCGTAACAGTTATAGGGGTAGTTGGTGCTGCTTTATTACTGATGTATTTATGTTTGGCTGTGGGTCAAATTTTTGCTGGAGATTCAAATGCTGAAACCAGAGACAAAACGTGGATAACAACGCTCGTTCTTGCTGTTGTAGTTATCTATTTCTTTCCTCTGGGGTTGCTTGGGTTATCCTGGCAGGGTTTTTATGACCGCTATGTGATTGCTTTATTGCCGTTCTTGATAGTGACGGTTTTGGTTTGTACCTCAAACAATAGCCAAAATATAATGAATTATAAGCTAATGCCTCTAGTCTTGATAATGATGTTAATCGGCAGTGGATTCACCATTCCAGCAACTCACGATTACTTATCATCGAACCGAGCATTGTGGCAAGCCTTAAATAATTTGGTGCAAGAATCTCAGATAGCGCCTGAGCGGATCAACGGGGGATTTGAATTTAATGGCTGGTATTTATGCAATCATAAGAGACGCATCAGTCGGGATAAATATATCAACTTTTCCTGCTTGTGGGGAGGAAAAAATGAAGATTACGTGATGGCATTTAGACCGATAAACGGATATCAAGAAATCAAACGATATCCATTTAGTAGCTGGATGCCTTTTACACAAAAAAACGTTTTGGTATTGCAAAAAACCAAATAGCGATTATGTAACAGCCTAATTTTTATGAACGAACCACATCCTGATCGGGCAACGATTCCACCAGTTCCAGAGGGCGTATCGCGCCCCCTGTGGTCGGTGATGATTCCAACCTATAATTGTGCCAATTATCTGCGCGAGACATTGGCGAGCGTGTTATCCCAAGATCCTGGCGCTGAAGTGATGCAAATTCAGGTAGTTGACGATCGCTCGACCCAGGACGATCCAGCAGCAGTGGTGGAAGAACTGGGACGGGGGCGCGTGGAGTTCTATCAACAGCCGCAGAATGTAGGCTATATCAAAAATTTTGCCACCTGCTTGCAGCGATCGCGCGGACACCTAATCCACCTGCTCCACGGTGACGATTGCGTGATGGATGGCTTCTACCGCAAAATCCAAGCTCTATTCGAGCAATATCCACAGATAGGCGCTGGCTTTTGCCGCCAAATTATTATGGACGATTGGGGGCATTGGCAGCGTTTCATCCCCCTGGAGCAAAACCAAAGCGGCATTCTGAATAATTGGTTAGAGCGAATTGCTACCGAACTAACGCTGCAAACTCCCGCGATGGTTGTCCGGCGGGAGGTTTACGAACAACTCGGTGGGTTTGATTGTCGCATGAAAAGCTGCGGCGAGGATTGGGAAATGTGGGTACGAATTGCCGCCCAATACTCAATCGCTTACGAAGTCGAGCCATTAGTACTTTACCGCGATCGCTCGAATTCGATCACCAAACGCTCGATCCGCACGGGTCAAAATATTCGCGATGTTCGTATGGCGACAGAGATTACTCGCGCTTATTTACCCCCACATATTGCTGGAGAACTATCCCGTAAAGCCGGATCGAGTTGGGCTGATTGGGCTTTTTACATCGCAGGGCAGATGATTGACAAGGGCGATGTCGTTGCAGCGATCGCTCAGATTCGTGAAGGACTTTTGTGCAGCCATAATCCGGCAGAAATCGCCTTAGCAGTTTGGTTAATGCTCAGGGCAAGTAAAAAGTGGCTGCAACAGACGGTACTCGAAGCATCGTTATTCAAACCCAAAACAAAATTTGCACAAGAAGAAATTAAATGCCATGATGCTAACTGAGTCGGACTTGCAGGGGGATGTTAACCCTATGGCTGACAAAATGGAACCAGCGATCGCTCTATTGCCTTGGGGCGATGTGTGGGAAGATTTTTTAGACAGCATCGGCGTTTCCCTGGAAACTTTCTGCACCGATGGCCCAGGTGGCTGGATGCTCGGTTACATGGATGGCTTGCGGCGAGTCGGAGTCCGAACCGTACTGATCTTAATCTCAGCTCGCGTGGATGCACCAGTGCGCTATGAATACGCCCCCACAGACTCTACAATTGTCGTTCTGCCGGTTCCCAAGGGCTACCGCGCCATTCGCCGCCAGATGCTCAACCCCAATCCTTATTTATCCTCTGGGAGTTTTGCAGAGGTTTTCGGCGACGTGGGCGGAGTTCGCCGTATTTGGTTGAAAATTCTGAATCAATTAGCACCCTATCTCGCTACACCATTAGGGTTGGTGGCTCAAGAATTGCGGCGCTACAATTGCAGTGCTATTTTTTGCCAGGATTACGAGTCTGCACGCTTCGACGCTTGCGTATTATTGGGGCGGCTAATGGGTTTGCCGGTGTTGGCAACGTTTCAGGGAGGTTCTTACGATCCGAATTTGTTGGCACGCTTTTTGCTGCGACGCTTGACTGTGCAAGCTTGTGGTGGTTTAGCGATTGGGCCGCAAACGGAAATTGAACGAGTTTGCCAAACTTATAATTTACCATCCGACAAAACCGCCCAAATCTTCAACCCGATAGATTTGGGTCTATGGAATGGGAGCGATCGCAATGAGGCACGAGAAAAGCTAGGTATCCCAGCTGAGGCTCAGGTAGTAGTGTGGCATGGACGGATTGAGTTTTCTACAAAACGTTTAGATTTATTGTTAGATGCCTGGGAGCAGATTTGCCGCCAACGGACAAATCGAGATTTGCGGCTGCATTTAATGGGAACGGGTCAAGACGCAGAAAAATTGCGCGATCGCATCGAGGCGCTGCCCATGAAGAATGTCTTATGGCTGGATAAATATGTCACTGACCGCACCGAAATCCAACGTTTTCTCTGTGCTGGCGATGTTTATGCCTTTCCATCGATTTATGAAGGCTTTCCAGTCGCACCGATTGAGGCAATGGCTTGCGGCTTGCCTTTGGTTGCCGCCGCCGCCTCTGGAGTTCCGGATATCTTGAAGCACGGCGAAGCTTCAGGCGGGCTAGTAGTGCCGCGCTCTGATGTAGCAGCGTTTACACTGGCTTTGGGTCGTATCCTAGACGACCCGGATTGGGGGCGCGAGTTGGGCAAGCGAGCCCGACGGCGAGTGGAGGAGTACTTTTCCCTGGAGGTCGTTGGGGGGCAATTACGGGACTTGATCTTGAAATCGGGTGGGTAACGAAACTTTGGAGGTAGCAGCAAGCTAAATGAAAATATCTTCCCGAACCCAATCTTATCTGCTGATAGCAATCCTGATTGTTGCGGCAATTTTGCGGTTCCGTCATATCAACCAACCCTTCATAGATTATTTCAGTTGGCGAGAAGCCAGCACGGCGATGATGGCGGATAACTTCTACCGCCGGAACTGGAATATCTTTTACCCGGAAATTAGCTGGGATGGCCCTGGCCCTAGTTACAACGGACGCGAGTTTCAAACTGTTAGCTATCTTGCTGCATTGCTTTATGTTGTTGTGGGTCAACATGACTGGGTTGGGCGTTCTGTAGCAGTAATGTTTGGTGTCTGGGGTATCTTTGCCCTTTATAAACTCATCAGTTGTGTTTGGGATCAAGAACATGCATTGATGGGGGCGGCAGTGATGGCGCTGTTACCTGGAAGTATCTATATCGAACGTCAATTTCTCCCCGATCCCGCAATGGTTGCCCTGGTTACAACTGGCTGCTGGCTTTTAGTTGCTTACTGCAAAACGGAACGCCTGCAATATTTGTTACTTGCTACTGCGATCGGTACTTGGGGCTTCTTAACAAAACTGACTGGCTTAGTTGTCGCGATTCCAATGATCTACGCGATGCTCGCCATCCTGGGTTGGAAACGCATCCTGCAACCGAAGAAGCTGTTGGCAATCGGTATGGCGGCAGTATTCAGCCTTGCGTTAGTTATTGCCTACTATCTCTGGGCAAGATATCTTTATCTGACTTATCCGCCACATCACTTTGCGGGAGCGGGTAGTTGGCTTTGGGATCACGGCTTGGCTAAATGGTTGAGCGAACAATATTACCTGCCAAAATTGTACGAGAGTTTGAACAGCTGGCTCTGGACAAAACCTGTAATTGTGCTTGTTTTTGTTGGTCTCGTGCTTCGCCCTCCCCAATGGAATGGTAATTCTGAATCGAATGTCGCTCAGATAAGCAGACACGAGGACGCAAGGACGCGGGGAGAGGCGGAAATTTTTGCTCAAAATCTCTCCGGGTTGCCGCGTTTGGCCCTCTCCGCGTCGGCTCAAACGATTAACTTAGTACCCAAGGCTGAGTCCGATCGACCGTTAGGAGATAATTCTGGTGCAACGTGGCTGTTTCACTGGTGGGTGTTTGGGTTGGCGATGTATTACTTGATTGGAGCGAAGCATCTTGTCGATCAGCCCTATAATTTTCACCTGATTAACCCGGCAGCAGCAGCACTGGCAGGACATGCCATTCTGGCGATCGCATCGTTGACCCATCGGATCGCGCGAACGCCCGCTTCAGTTGCAACCATCGCAGCCATCCTGCTGATTATCGGTGGACTTGGGCATCGCAATTTGTGGATTATGTACTACCCCTATGCTGAGCAAAGCTACAAACTGGGACTAGCACTGCGCCAAATCAGCCAACCAGGCGACCTTGTTGCCACCATACCCAATGAAATTGGCAATCCGATTGCCATCTACTACAGCCAGCGTCGTGGGTGGGTTTTTCCACCTGCCTGGTCAAACATTCCTTGGTGGGATGACCTACCCCAGGGTGAGGATAAAGCTTTAATTGCAGATTTAGATCAACTTCGCGCTCAGGGAGCTGATTGGCTAGGAATTGTTAACAAGCAAAAAAGTAAAATTTGGCAAAACAACCCCATCTTTGTAAAGTACATCCAGCGTACTTGCGAACTGAAACAAGAAAGCCCAGACTGGCTAATTTATCGCATCCTCCCCCAGAAGCAATGAACGAACAACATCCCTATCGCGCAACGCTTCCACCCGTCCCAGAGGGTGTATCTCGCCCCCTGTGGTCGGTAATGATTCCCACCTATAATTGTGCCAAGTATCTGCGCCAAACACTGGCTAGCGTTCTCGCCCAAGATCCTGGCGCTGAAGTGATGCAAATTGAGGTGGTTGACGATCGCTCGACTCAGGACGATCCAGCTGCAGTGGTGGAAGAACTGGGACGGGGGCGCGTGGGATTCTATCAGCAACCACAAAATGTAGGCCATGTCAAGAATTTTCAAACTTGCTTAGAGCGATCGCGCGGACACCTAATTCATCTTCTGCACGGTGACGACTGCGTGCGCCGTGGTTTCTATCGCAAGCTGCAACAAGCATTCGAGCAAAAGCCAGAAATAGGCGCTGCCTTCTGTCGCCAAATTTTGATGGATGAGCAAAGTCATTGGCAAAATCCCACTTGGTTGGAGCAACAAGAAAGTGGTGTTCTCAGTAATTGGTTAGAGCGAATCGCAGTTGAACAGCGCATTCAAACCCCTTCAATTGTTGTGCGACGCGAGGTATACGAAAAGCTTGGTGGGTTTGATAATCGTTTATCCTGGAGTGAGGATTGGGAAATGTGGGTACGCATTGCCGCAAACTACCCAGTTTGGTACGAAGTCGAGCCGCTAGCGCTATACCGAATGCACTCCAATTCCAGTAGCGGACGTCACATGCGTACAGGTGAAAACATGCGGGACGTGCGTCGGGCAATTGAGATTTTTCAATCCTATCTGCCCCAAACAAATGCTAACCAACTCGTCAATCAAGCCAGAGTAAACTGGGCATTAGACGCCATTGGATACACCGTCCCCCAAATGCTCGATCGAGAAGATTTAGCTGCGGCAACCATTCAAATTCAAGAAGCCCTAAAATGTAGTCGTTCCTTAAAAGTGATTCGGAGTTTAATACCCCTGATTTTGCGGATGGGGAAACAATTAATACTTAGGGAAGTAAAAAACAATTTCCGTGCAATCCTGACTTTTTGAGAAAATGTTTTTGAGCAAGTAATGAGTAAGGATGCCCTGATGAACAAACCCCTAGTTTCTTGTATCATTATCTTTTTCAATGGTGAGAAGTTTTTTGAGGAAGCCATTGAAAGCGTATTCGCTCAAAGCTATGACAACTGGGAACTCTTACTAGCCGATGATGGCTCAAGCGATCGCAGTACCGCCATTGCTCAAGCCTACGCTCAAAAATACCCTGACAAAGTGCGCTATCTTGAACACGAAAACCATCAAAATCGCGGTATGAGTGCAACCCGCAACTTAGGTATTCGTAACGCCAAAGGTCAATACATCGCTTTTCTGGATGCCGATGATGTCTGGTTACCTCACAAATTAGCTCGGCAGGTAGAAATCATCGAATCCCAGCCTGATGTAGGGATGGTTTATGGGCGCAGTCAATATTGGTTAAGCTGGACAGGTAACCCTGAAGATATTCAAAGAGACTACATTCCCGATGCTTATCTTTCACCGCAAATCTATCACCCACCAACGCTGTTAACCCAATGCTATCCTTTGGGACACGCTACGCCCCCACCACCTTCTGATATTATGTTACGACGGGAAATTATCGAACTTCTGGGCGGATTTGAGGCGGGGTATCAGGGAATTTATCAGTTATACGAAGATCAAGCTTTTTTTGCTAAGCTTTATCTTCAATATCCCGTTTTTGTTTCAGGTGAGTGTTGGGATAAATATCGGTTGCACCCAGATTCTTGCGGTTCAGTTGTGAACAAATCTGGAAACTATCAGATTGTCCGTCAGTTTTTCTTGAACTGGCTAGAAAATTATTTATCCGCTCAGAAAATCCAAGATGCTCAAGTCTGGAAGGCCCTTAACAACGCATTATTAGCCTATCGCAATCCCACATTGTTTAAGTTCAAAAAAATGATCGATCGCTCGAACGGACAAATCCGAGGGTTAGTGAAATCGCTGATCCCAAAATATTAGGTTCCATCAATTAATTATTAGGAGATTTTTGGCGTGAATTTAGATCGAATAGCAAAGCGGACATTACCAGACACTGCCTACCAATGGCTCAAAAATAAATTGCACGTTTATAGCGTCAGCCCGCCTTTGGGAATGGTGCGATGGGGCGATTTGCGACGCACAACACCGATCAGTTCAAATTGGGGCTTAGACCGTGGAGTGCCGATTGACCGCTACTACATTGAGAACTTTTTGTCCCGCCATTCTCAGGATGTTCGCGGGCGCGTGTTGGCAATTGGCGACGCCTACTACACTTACAAATTTGGTGCCACAAACGTAACTCAAAGTGATGTGCTTCACGTCGAAGAAGGGAACCCAGAAGCAACGATTGTGGGAGATTTAACTGATGCCCCCCAAATTCCTTCCGATACTTTTGACTGCTTTATCCTAGTGCAAACTCTTCAGCTAATATACGAAGTTCGCCTAGCAATCAAAACTGCCTATCGAATTTTGAAACCCGGTGGTGTTTTGCTCGTTACTATTCCTGGCATCACTTCATTAAACGATAGTGATTGGAGTAAATGTTGGTGCTGGAATTTTACCACTCTATCGGCAAAACGACTGTTGGAAGAAGTTTTTCCACCGGAAAACATTGAGATTGAAAGCTTTGGCAATGTCTTGTCAGCCACAGCATTTCTACAGGGATTGAGTACCCAAGAAATCCGAACCGATGAGTTAGATTATCGCGACCCTAGTTATCCAGTAGCGATCGCTATTCGGGCAGTGAAGCCAGAGGCATTAACATGAATTTCTTTAAGAATGCTGTTTACAAAATCCAAAAGCGATTCTCAGCCCAAAAAGCACCGATCTTGATGTATCACAGAATCGCCAAAGTAGATTTTGATCCCTGGTGTCTTTGTGTCACACCAGAACACTTCGCCCAACAACTAGAAGTTTTAACTAAATATGCCCACCCCATTAGCCTCAAACAATTCGTTCAAGCGCATCGGGATGGCAATATACCAGAAAGAGCAGTAGTTGTCACCTTTGATGACGGTTATGCAGATAATCTCTATCATGCCAAACCAATTCTAGAGTCCTATGGTATACCAGCAACTATCTTTGTCACGACTGGTTATATTGGAGGAGAGCGTGAGTTTTGGTGGGATGAATTAGAACGTTTGCTGCTACAACCGACAAATTTACCAGAAAAACTAAGTCTGAGTATTGATGGCAAGATTCATCAATGGGATGTAGGTCAAGCTAGTAATTATAGTCAAAAAGACTATCTACGAGATAGTAAGTTCGATCCTTGGAAAGCAAAACCAGGCTCTCGACTATTTTTCTTTTACTGTGTCTGGGATAAGATGCGATCGCTCTCAGACAATGAACAGTTCCGCATCCTCAAAGATATCCAATCCTGGAGCAACTCTGAGCAGAGTTCATTCCCATCCTATCGCCCTCTATCTCCTGAAGAATTAATCGATCTAGGCGCAAACAATCTCATAGAAATTGGCGCTCACACAGTTACACATCCCTGTCTCTCTGAACATTCAGAAACTGTTCAAAAAAATGAGATTCAAGACAGCAAAGTTTTCTTGGAAAACTTGCTCAATTATCCCATAACAAGTTTTTCTTATCCTTTTGGAAATCGCTCTGCTCAAACAGTTGAGCTAGCCCGAACTCTTGGGTTTGACTGTGCCTGTTCTACTGTTCAGGATAGTGCTTGGCAACAAAGCGACCGTTTTCAATTGCCTCGCTTTGCCGTCAAAAACTGGAATGGGGATAAATTTGCCAAACAACTATCGAGGTGGTTTTATGCTTGAACAGACAAATAAAAAACCCCTAGTTTCTTGCATTATCATATTTTTCAATGCCGGTGAAAAATTCTTCATTGAGGCCATAGAAAGTATATTCGCTCAAACCTATGATAACTGGGAACTTTTTCTGGCAGATGATGGCTCAACCGATGAAAGCACTTCTGTAGCCTTAAAATATGCCCAGAATTATCCCGAAAAAGTTTATTATCTAGAACACGAACAACATCAAAATCGGGGAATGAGCGCAACTCGCAATCTAGGTATTCGCCATGCTAAAGGAGAATACATTGCTTTTCTCGATGCTGATGATGTTTGGCTGCCACATAAATTGGAACAGCAAATAAATATTATTGAGAACTATCCAGAGGCTGCTATGCTATACGGTAGAACTCAGTTTTGGTTCAGTTGGTCTACTGATAATCCCTGCCGTTCGATATTTTCTTTGGCGGAGAACGAGCCAGATCCAATGACAATAACTAGCATTAAATTCGATCAACTTATCGCGCCACCGACGCAGCTCATTCTCTATTTGCAAGATAGAGATATCTATCCTTGTTCGTGCAGCATGATAGTCCGCAGTTCTACATTTAAAGATATGGGAGGGTTTGAAGAAGATTTCAGAAACGCCAATGAAGATATGGTTTTCCACTCGAAGGTTTTTCTGAAATATCCTGTATACGTTTCTAGCGAGTGTTGGGATCGATACCGAATGCATCCGAATAGTTACTGGCGAACTGCATGGAGAGAAGGAAAAGGACGCGAAGTAGAACAAGTTGGACGATTCAAATACCTAACTTGGTTAGAAAAATATTTGGTTGAGCAAGACATAAAAAATCCTCTGGTTTGGAAAAAACTTAACCAAGCATTTTTCCCCTATAGGCACCCAAAATTATTTAGATTGCTGAAAACTATTCAATATCCTTTCGTTTTATCGAGGGACATATATAGACAGGCAAGGAAAATGCTGAACTCGGCTTTGGTTGAGATTCGTTAAAAATTTGACAATCTTTGCTAATATGGTTTCAAGTTAACAATTATAACAAAAATAGCTAGAAGCATGAAAGTTTCTATCCTAATCAGAACCAAGAACGAGGAAGCTGCGATCGCTAAGACGCTTAATATTATCAGTAGTCAAACTCTTCAACCCTATGACATTATTGTCGTTGACTCTGGCTCTACCGATAAAACAGTAGAAATTGTGCGGCAATGGCAAAACATTAACTTGATCCAGATTAAGAGCGAAGATTTCACTTATGGAAAATCTTTAAACATTGGCTTCGAAGCAGCCAAAGGAGATGTTGTTATTTCTCTAAGCGCTCATGCATTTCCCAAAGATACGGATTGGTTGGAGATGCTGGTAAAACCATTTAACGATCCGAATGTGGCAGCTACCTATGGCAAACAGCTACCACATTTAGATGCTTGGCCACCAGTACGGCGAGACTACCTATCATACTATGGCGAGAGCATTCGAGTGCAAAATGATGCAAAAGATCCTGCGAACTTCTGCTTTTCTAACTCCAATTCAGCAGTACGTCGCAGTATATGGGAAACCCAACCATTTCATGAAACTCTATCCTATGCTGAGGATCAAGAATGGGCGGCTAATGTACTTCGCCTTGGATATAAAATTATCTATGAACCCCAAGCAACTGTTTACCATTCCCATAATGAATCTTTTTCAAAAGTTTATTTACGGTCTTATAACGAACATCGGGCTTACAAACAGCTTTACGGTGGGGATAAACATATGATTAGTAGTGCGATCGCATGGTATTATTTAGTCAAGGAAGATATCAAATTTATCTTGAAAAGTAAGAGCGATCTTAAGTGGCTCGTTTTGAGTCCAGTATATCGACTTTTTTATATACTTGGAAAGCTTAAGGCTTTTTATTCAATTTAATCTATATGCCATACTCATCAGATTCTCAAGCTACTATTGCTCAAAATCATCGCCTTTTTGATTTTACTTATCAATATCTTTGTCAAAATATATGAAAGCATTAATAATTATTCCCTCAACTAAACGTGGTGGAGTCGAAGAATATAGCTTAAAAATTGCCAAAACTGCTACTCAAGCCAAATGGGAAGTTAACGTAGCATTTCCTCCAACTGAAGGTATAAATTCTTTGATTGGAGATTTAGCTCGAGCTGGAATTAGTTATTACCCTTTAAGTATTGCAGAAACAGATATTCCTGGTTTTTTGGAAATCAGCAACAAGCATCAGTCTTTAATGCCGATTTTGAAAGAGTTAATTATTCCTCGTGTCAAATTTGATTTAAGTAAAATACCTCATTT
The DNA here is from genome assembly GCF_041929235.1 of Microseira sp. BLCC-F43. Lineage (NCBI taxonomy): Bacteria > Bacillati > Cyanobacteriota > Cyanophyceae > Aerosakkonematales > Aerosakkonemataceae > Microseira > Microseira sp. BLCC-F43. Next base: position 15,730 of record NZ_JBHFNP010000361.1, on the reverse strand, counting down.
TTTCAAAACTATACTTTTGTTAATTAAGCTTAAACCCAATGTTGTTATGATTGTTCTTCCCTGGCCTGATTTTGGCTTAGGAAGTATTCTCGCTTGTGGTTTTTTACAAATACCGACAGTTGTCGTTTTTCAGTTAGTACCTTATCCCCTAGCATTAAGTCCAATAAAATTAAAATTATATCAGTGGGCGCATCAGAGAAAGCAGCAATGGGTTGGAGTTTCTCTGAGTAATTGTCAGTCTATTAGTCAATCATTTCAAATTCCTAAAGAACAAGTATCTTGTATTTATAATGGCGCTGAAATTAAAGCCGAATTAGCTGAAGATATTAGCCAGCTACGCTATCAAGTTAGAAAGGAATTGCAATTATCTGAACAAACTAAAATTGCTCTCACCGTCGCGCGTTTAAGTAAGCAAAAAGGACATGATTTTTTAATTCCGGCTATTCCTCATTTAACGAGAGAATTTCCCGAGCTAAAATTTGTTTGGGTAGGAGATGGTGAAGAAAAACAATCCCTGCTTAATTTACTCAAACAATATAAAATTACAGAACAGGTTTTATGCTTGGGTTATCGTTCGGATATTCCGAGATTATTACAAGCGGCTGACTTATTTGTGTTTCCTACTTATTATGAAGGACAACCATTTGCATTACTCGAAGCAATGGCTTATGGCTTACCCGTAATTACAACTATTACTGATGGTATTCCCGAAGTAATTGAACATAAAATTCACGGTTTATTGGTTCGTAAGGGAGATAGTTGCGATCTACTAGAAGCAATCCGTTGGGCTTTACACAATTATAATATAATGCAAATAATGGCTGAAAATGCCCAATTAAGAGTCAAAGATTTTTCTGAGGATAAAATGCTTAAACAAACCTTAGATTTATTACAAAACTTAAGCTATAATAATTATTATGGTTAATTCTTCCCCAACTGATAATGCTCCTTTAGTTTCGGTAATTATCCCTGCTTACAATGCCCAGAGATTTATTGAGAGAACTTTAAAATCAGTTCTTGCTCAAACTTATGATAATCTTGAAGTAATAGTAGTCGATGATGGCTCTCAAGATCGAACTGCTGAGATAGTTCAGTCAATTGCGAAACTCGATGGGCGAGTTAGGCTGTTGCAACAGCCTAATGCTGGAGTAGCAGCAGCGCGTAACTTAGCAATTCAAAAGTCTAGAGGAGAATTTATTGCGCCAATTGATGCAGATGATATCTGGTATCCTGAGAATCTAGAAAAACAGGTAAAGTGTATGATTAAATCTGATTCTTCAGTTGGCCTTGTATATTCTTGGTCAGTTGATATTAATGAAGATGATTTTCTCACTGGTGGTTTTCATGCTTCTGCACAGGAAGGAAAAGTTTATCTGCCGTTATTATGGCACAATTTTATAGGTAATGGTAGTGCTGTTTTAATCCGCAGAACTTGTTTAGAAAAAGTGGGGGGCTATAATAATGAACAGTTGAAAGATGAACATTCTCATGGTTCTGAAGACTGGGAACTTTACCTGCGTATTGCTGAATGTTATCAATTTGGAGTAGTACCAGAATTTCTGATTGGCTATCGTAAAAATTCTTTGAGTACGTCTTATAAGGATGCATCTATGGTCAAATTTTATGAGTTACTCATGCAGATGATTCGTCAAAAACATCCAGAAATTCCTGAGCAAATTTATCATTGGTCTGGCAGTAATTTTTATCTTTATTTAGCTTATCAAAGTTTTGAATCCAGCAAATATTCCAATAGTTTAACTTGGCTGTACAAATCTTTACAGCTAGATTTAACCATGACGCTTTTACGTCACGATATCTATATTTTAACTATGAAAAATTTATATCAAATGTTTATGCAATATATAAAATATGGTTTTTTAACTAAAAATTTTTATACAAGAAAAATAAAAAAAAGTTATCCAAAAAAACCTATAAATCTTAATTTAAATGATATGTATAAACTGGTCAAAATCAGGGAATTAGTTCCTTACAAACTGTATGAAAAATACCGCTTTCAAAAATTGGATAAAAACTAATAATTGTTAAAAATACCCAGCAAATTACTTTTACTTTATCTATGACTATTCCTAAAATTCGGACTCTTTTTATTACAAAAATGACATATCCGCCATTAGGTGGTGTGCCGATGCGTAATTGGCAAAATATTAATATAATGATGAATTTTGGCCCGGTTGCGGTATTTTCAGTGTTTAATGAAGACTCTAGCAATGAAGCGATTGAAGGTGTAACTATCTGGCATCATTATAATGTTGCTAAACATCCTTCACTTTGGCTAAGGTTACAACGTGGTATTTGGTGGTTACGCCTACTAGGATTAAATGATTACTGGGCATATCTCCAGCCTGCGGCAGCACAATTAAACGAGATAATGAAAAGCTTTCAGCCTGATGTAGTCATCATTGAGGAATTATGGCTATATCACTATTTATCAGTTGTGCAAAAATATCAATGTCAAATAATTTTTGATGATCATAATGTAGAGGCTTCTCTTTTTGAAACACTCAGATGTTCTGTTGCCAGTGTCAGAAGTTGGGCTAGAAAAAAACTGCATCTCCCGCAAATCAAGTTTACAGAAAATGATTTAATTAGAAAATCCGCTCAAGTATGGGTTTGCAGCAAGCAAGATAAAAATTCGTTAGAAAAATTATATGGGGCAATTCCTCATAGTTATTTAGTGCCCAATGGGATTAATTTAAAATATTATGATTGTGTAGGTTTGGGTGAATGTGAACCGGCGATTGGATTGCAAAAAAGCCAATTAAATATCTTATTTACTGGGCATTTTGGCTATGTTCCAAATAGTGAAGCGGCTGAGTTACTAATTAACCAGATATACCCAAAAGTTCGACAAGTTTATCCAGATAGTCGCCTGCTATTAGTAGGACGTGGTGCAAATCAATTTATGTATGATGCAGCAAAACAAAATTCTAATATTATCGTCACAGGAGAGGTGGAAGATATTCGACCTTATCTAGCTGGTGCAAGTGTTATGATTGTGCCTCTGTATAAAGGAGGGGGAACAAGGTTTAAAATTTTAGAAGCCTTTGCCGCAGGTTGTCCGGTAATCAGTACCACTAAAGGGGCTGAAGGTTTAAACGCTGAAAATGGTGTGCATTTATTACTCGGAGATGATGTGGAAAGTATGACTGAGGCTATTGTAAAACTGTGGTTAGATCGTGCCTTACAGGAAAAATTGGCAAATAATGCTTATGATTTAGTACAATCAAAATATTCTTGGGAAGCGGTAGCTGAAAATATTAAATTCGCTATGGCTGATTTAAGCAAACATAAACAATTTTAAATTATTTATGTTTGCTTAAATCAGCCAAACAAGTTATTGTATTCCAAATTTGTGAGGAAATTAATTATATTTTTAATCTAGTGGTAATTGAAGTAATTATTAGATTAGGCAATATGCAAAATGAACTATAAAATAGTATAATAAAATTAAGAAATCACAAATAACAGTCAACTAGAGTTTATCAGTATAGAATTATGCACTTTATTGTCACTGGCGGATCCGGTTTTATTGGATCTCACGTTACCGAACAGCTTTTATCAGAAGGCTACAGCGTCACAGTCGTTGATAATCTGACGACAGGTCGGCTACAAAATTTAACCAAACATCCTCGGAGCAAATTCCTCAAAAAAGACATTTCTGCCTGTAAACCGGAAGATTTTCCAGAGCAAATTGATGGTATTGCCCATTTAGCTGCGACTCCCTCGGTAACAGAATCTTGGTTGCATCCCCTAGAGGCTCATCATAACAATATTTCTGCAACAATTTCTGTAATGCAGCTAATTCAGGCTTTGAAGGTTCCTCGTCTAGTTTTTGCCAGTTCTGCTGCGGTTTATGGTAACCCTATTCAAGTGCCGATCTCAGAAGATCATCCTACTTCCCCGCTTTCTCCCTACGGCTTGCAAAAACTGGTGTGCGAACAGTATGCCAATTTGTTTGCTAAATCCTTTGATTTTTCGTTTGTAGGGTTACGCATGTTTAACGTGTTTGGTCCCCGCCAAGTTCCTAACTCGCCCTACTCTGGAGTGATTTCGATTTTTGTGTCAGCAATGCAGCAGAATTTACCGATTACTATCTATGGGGATGGGACGCAAACGCGGGATTTTGTGTATGTTAAGGATGTGGCGATCGCATTTACCAAAGCCTTAACCCTCTCCCTTGCTCCTGGTTCCTGCTTAAGTTGTAATTTAGGTACGGGTAAAGCTATAACTCTACTCGAACTTGTTGACATCTTAAAAGCTCACTTTCCCCAGTGGAAATCGCAAGTTAGATTTGCCCCTGCACGTTTAGGTGACATCCAGCATTCACTCGCTGATATTTCCAAAATATCTTCTGTTCTCAACTTTGTTCCTCAGTGGTCATTAGAGTCAGCTATGCCATTTTTAATTGCCTCATTTTCGGAATAATTATTGGCTTGACTGTAATTAAAACGAGCAATTTACTAATTAACTCAAGTTGCTAGTTACATCGCTTGGCAAATCAACCCGGTTTCTCTGAAAAATCGTGGGTTTGACAGGGAGAAATCTACTCATAAACCGGGTTGCTGACGCCAAAGAAACTTTGGCGCTCTGAAAAATCGTGGGTTTGACGCTAAAGAAACTTTGGCGCTCTGAAAAATCGTGGGTTTGACAGGGAGAAATCTACTCATAAACCGGGTTGATGACTCAAGAGTAGACTGCCAATCAATCCAATTACCAATTACCAATTACCAATTACCAATGTCACAACCTATTACCTAGCAACTTGAGTTAATTAATGTGTAGGTTAGGTTAAGCTAAAGTTGAAATAAAAGGTAACAGGATCGTGAGTAACAAGCCATTAGTCTCTGTCATCACTATATTCTGGAATGAAGAGAAGTTTATCGAGGAAGCAATTGAGAGCGTATTTGCCCAAACCTATGACAACTGGGAACTCTTGCTTGTAGACGATGCCTCTACCGATGGGAGTGCTGCGATCGCTCGTCGCTATGCAGACCAACACTCGGAGAAGGTATACTATCTCGAGCATGAGGGTCGCCAAAATCGAGGCATGAGTGCTTCGCGCAACTTAGGTGTTCGTCATGCTAAGGGTAAGTATATCGCTTTCTTAGACGGTGATGATGTTTGGTTGCCCAATAAACTTGAACAGCAGGTAGCAATCCTGGAATCCCAGCCTGAGGCTGCGATGCTCTATGGGCGTACTCAATTTTGGTACAGTTGGACGGGAGATGCTGAAAGCCTCAAAAAAGGCGACCATTTAACCCGATTGGGGATCAAATCCAATACACTGGTGAAGCCGCCAAATCTGCTCAAACTCTTTTTACAAGATGAAAGCACCAAAGCATCTAGCTCTAGTGTCCTCATAAAGCGCGAAGTATTTGAAAAGATCGGTGAATTTGAAGAGACTTTCCGCGACCTCTACTCAGACATGGTTTTTTATACCAAAGTCTATCTTCAAGAACCTGTATTTGTGGCAGGTAGTTGTTGGGACAGGTCTCGACATCACTCAAAGAATAGCTCGATTATCTCAGTAAAAACAGGGAAAATCTATTCGGAGCGTCAGAATTTCCTCAAATGGGTAGAACAGTATTTGTTAGAACGCAATGTCAAGGATACTGAAATCTGGCAAGCTCTACAAAGTCAGCTGTGGGCTTGCCAACATCCGATACTATTTCGCTTGTTACAACTTGTCCGAGATCCCATCAAGTTTATCAATTGGCTAGAAGGACAAATAGAAATAGCGCCGAGACAGCTAGTTCCCCTCCTGCTTTGGCTAAAAACTCAAAAACAGACTTATAAAAATTGGCCCGCAGTGGGTTGGGTGAATTTGGGCAGCTTCCAACGCTTGACCCCCATCAGCTCAGTTTTTGGCATCGACCGAGGACAGCCGATTGACCGATACTATATTGAGAACTTTCTTGCTAGTCATGCTGATGACATTCGAGGTCGCGTGCTGGAGATTGGAGACCCCTACTACACAATGAAATTTGGGGGCGATCGCGTCACCCGCAGCGACGTTCTGCACGCCGTAGAAGGTAACCCCTATGCAACTATTGTCGGCGATTTAGCTGAGGCAGACTCTATTTTATCCGATACCTTTGACTGCCTGATCCTGACACAAACGCTTCAATTTATTTACGATTTGCGAACTACTTTGAAGACGATCTATCGCATCCTAAAACCAGGGGGAGTTGCGCTAGTAACTCTTCCAAGCATTACCCAACTCTGCGATTCTCAATGGAATTATTGCTGGCACTGGGGTTTCACAAGTGTATCTGCACAGCGGCTGTTTGAAGAAGTTTTTCCCAAGGATAACGTTCAGGTGGAAACTTATGGAAATGTGCTGGCAGCTACTGCCTTTTTGCAAGGAATGGCAGCTAAGGAACTGAAAAAACAAGCGTTGGATTACCGCGACCCTAGTTACCAAGTTTCAATCGTAGTTAGAGCTGTCAAACCAGAAATAACACCATGAAGATACTTGGAAGTAGCCTGCACATGGCCGTTGGGCGGATACAAAAATGATTTGTGTCATCTAACCCACATGCCGCACCCTCAACTGTCACAATCGGTTTTTTCGGAATTATAGGCAAGAACCGCGTAACTTTTGAGACTGTTTAACCTAGAAAATATTCTTCCTGTTGCCTGTTGCCAGATGAGCTTTTGCCTAAAAATCTGTAGTATGACACTTGAGGGTGCGGAATGTAAGTTTTAATTGCTTCTTTTTCACGTAAGTCCTGTCGGATCAATTCTCGTTTTTCCGCACAAACCCGGCTTTAATTCCCTGCTCTGGATCGCGCAGTTTTACATAGTCTTCAATCTTAAACCCACAAGGTAATTCTGATCTCCAACATAGACTCCCAGGCTTGGGAGAAAAATAGGTTATACCGTTTACTTGTTTTCGTAATAATTCTCCTTCGGGTAGCTGAGGTGGTAAAAGAAGTTGCGATTGAGTTGCTTTATTAAACAATAAAATGCTAGTCAGGGTCGCTAAAGAAAGAGTAACTCCCAGAAAAACTTTCCTAAAATCTCTGCTTTGATAATAAGCAGTAAATCTCTCGGCAATTTGATGCCAAATCTGACCCAACTTTTTTCGGCAATAGATAGCCATTGATAAAGCAGGCAGAATAATTAAATACCCCAGTGCAAATCTGAAAAAAGGCGCTGTGAACATTAAAAATGTAATTCCTGAAGCGGCTAATGCTATTAACCAAAGTTGTCCGCGATTTTGATGATTTGCGCTTCGCACGATGTAGATAGAACATATAATTGAGATGATAATTAGCAAAGCCATGACTTGGTGTAATTTGGCATCATTAAACCACTGCCACAACAACCAGAAAATAGAATTTTTTTCTGGTTGTTGTGATGCATACCAACTTGTCCACTCATGAGTACCTTTGGCAGCACCCTTGGCTGCTTTTGCTGTTAAAGACCAAGGTAAATCGACGCACAAAAAAGTTGCGGGAAAAACCGGGCATCCAGAGGTAATAATTCCGAAACTAAACATGGGTAAAAGCAGCAAAACAGTTAGAGCAACACCCATCAAAATTCGTCGGAAATTCAATCCCTTGCCGACAACATAAAAAATCCCTGATATCAATAATAAAGGTAGGGCAGTTGGCTTCATTGTCACTGCCCCAGCTGCAAGAATTATTGGTATCGTTTTAGCATCTAAAATATTTTTCACTTCCTGTAATGGCAACGTTATGGGATGGGAAATTATCAAAATTGCCCAAGCTATAACTAGAGTGAAAAAAAGGATAGGTAAATCGGGAGAAGGCGATACCAAAATCACCGCCATCAGATTATTTGTAGCGACGAATGGTAAAATAATACCCGAATAAATTACTACGAAACAATCGCTGATTTGGGCTTGATTTGTGAAAGTTTGCGCTAGACAAATTAGGAAATGCAATAAAGCGATTAAAAAGACAAAACCATTGGCGATCGCAGTGACGCGAGAATCGAAAATATCAGCATTCCAAGGGGCGGCGAAGGCAAACCAGGATGAGGTAAAACCCAGGTTGCTATGAACCAGCGCTAACCCTGGAACAGCGCCAAATTGAGCTAACCATTTAATCGCACCATAATGGTAAAGACCCGTGTCAATCCACGTTACCTGTCGAGTGGTTAAAGCAGCGACACCGAGGGCTGAAATCAAATATCCGAAAATTAACCGGGGAGATAGGTTGGATATAAGCGCGAAAAGTTCATTCCAGGTTTTTTGTAATAAAAAAGACCCTAAAATAAGAGACAAAATAATTATTCCCCCCACCGAGGGAGATAAGGGAAAAACTAGGGATGTTGCCAGCAGGGAAATTGCCAGGATAACTACTCCCAGCCAAACTGAAATTGTAAAGCGATCGCCTACTCGCTCAAAACAGTCTGCTCGCAACAAATTTAGCAAAGCCGTTCCTATCGAACAGCAAGCAATAATCAGTAAGGTCCAAGCAAAAATAAAGTAGAGCATTGGGGATTGGGGATGGATGAATATACGACTATATTGCCCAATCTGGGGCGCGAAAATTAACATCATTTGGGATCATCTCCAAATTTAAGCCCCACCCGATGCCCAAGCATCCGATGGGGTCTAAATTTGGTCAAGAATACAGGACACTGACTATCTAGGTCTGTAACCAGTATCCTGAATATAATCGCGACTGGCGCGCGCCGGATCGACCCCTTCGTTGCGAACCCGACGCCGCAAGTCACCGATATCTGGAGATGCTTTCACTGCTTCATCGCCGCTAATCTTGCCCATTAGCACCAAATCGCACAGTGCTTGGTTGAGAACTTGCATTCCCTCATCGGAACCGTTTTCGATTAAGTGGAAAGCTTCTTCATCGTTACCCTTAGCGAGGAAATCTTGCATCGCCGGGGTATTGATTAAGATTTCGTGCGCCGCACAGCGCCGACCATCGGTTGTCTGAAGCAAGATTTGGGCAACGACTGCTATCAAAGCCTCGGCAATCATGATCCGCTTCGATTGCTGTTCATCTGGATTATAGACGTTGAGCAAACGATTAACGGTATTGATGGCGCTGTTGGTGTGCAGGGTTCCGAATACCAAGTGACCTGTTTGGGCAGCTTTGAGCGCGGTGTCAATCGTGATCCGATCGCGCATTTCCCCAATCAATATCACATCCGGGTCTTCCCGCAACACCGCCCGCAGCGCATCGTGGAAATCGTGGGTGTGCAAACCTACTTCCCGCTGAGAAATTAGGCACTTTTGCGACGTGTGTACAAACTCGATCGGGTCTTCAATTGTAACGATGTGTTTACTCATCGTCTCGTTCATGTAGCGAATCATCGCCGCAATCGAAGTTGATTTCCCCGAACCCGTCGGTCCCGTTACCAGAATCAGTCCCTGGGGGCGCTGTACGATATCCTTCATCACCAACGGCAATCCCAAGCTATCAATCGAAGGCACATCCAACGGGATTAACCGCAGCACCAGCGCGCCACCCAACAGCGCTTCAAAACAATTCACCCGACAGCGCACCAAACCGGGGTAGTAAATCGCCGTATCCAGTTCGTGGGTGTCGGCAAAGGTTTGTCTTTGCTTAGGCGTCAAAATTTCAGCTAGATACTGTTCAAACAACTCTGGCGTCACTTTATCGTGATTTCCCAGCGGCATCATCTGACCGCGTATCCGATATCTAGGCACTTCTCCCACCCGGATGTGAATGTCAGAAGCTTGCTGACTAGCTGCGTGTCTCACCATCCGTTCAATAGATGGAACCATCTGGCGCTGGCGGGGTGGTTGTGGCTGTGCTTGAGCAGGCGGTACTGGTGGTGGCTCAGATTCGTTAAACCGGGTGCGAGGTGTTGTTGAACCGTTCATAGTCTTTTTGTTTTGGCTAGCATGTAAACTGAAACTGGTAGACCTGCCTGGAGGAGCTATAAAAACGGTAATGCTTACTAAAAAGTTCAAGCACCAATGCACAGGCCAGTCGTAACTCTATTCAAATTCTATTCAGTGTTTACACGGTTGTGGCATTTTCTTTTGCATTTTATTCAAAAATTTTGTTACAAAAATTACAGATTTATATCTGATTATCTGCTATGAAAATCGTTGCTCGGATGGCAGACTGGTTAGAAACCCGCTGGGTGAACCCCGCTTACAACGGTTGGGTGTTTTTAGGGTTCGCGCTGAGCTTCTTTGGTTCTGCGATCAATACAATGGCTGGATGGCTTTATGTTATCAGCGGGATTAGTTTTGCGCTGTTGATAATGGCGGCAGTGTTACCCGCGCGATCGCTCAAAGGCATATCTATCCAACGGTATCCCATCCAACCCATCAGCGCTGGCGACCACCTCAACATTGAATTAGAAATCAAAAATCAGAGCAACCAACCGAAAACCCTGCTGCAAGTCCAAGATACGATACCTTTTATCCTGGGTCAGCCGGTACAACAAGTCATCGAAACCATAGCACCCCAAGAAAGTTACCGCTGGGTTTACCATCACCCCACCACCCGCCGGGGCGTATATCGCTGGCATACAGTACAGTTAAGAACTGCAACGCCTTTAGGTTTATTTTGGTGTCGGCGACAGCGCCAAGTTGCAGCGACGGCGATCGTTTATCCTACCGTATTGTCCTTGACGAGCTGTCCGCTGATGGATGAAATGGGACAACAAGAAACGCCGCAATATGAAAGCCGCGATCGCCGCTCTAAATCTACCACCGAAGACTTGACGCGATCGCTCAGACCCTACCGTTGGGGCGACCCCATCCGCCTCGTCCATTGGAAAACCAGCGCCCGTTACGGCGAATTAAGGGTGCGCGAATTAGAAGTCTTTACCGGCGGACAAGAACCTATTATCTGTCTCGATAGTGCATTCGCTTGGCAGAAAGAAGACTTTGAAAGCGCCGTCATCGCCGCCGCTTCGCTTTACTTCTACGCCAGTCGCTGTCAGTTAAACGCTAAACTCTGGACAGCAGGAACTGGTTTAGTACATGGTAACCGCGTCGTTTTAGAAGCATTGGCATCTGTGGAAGCACCAGAAGAAGCAACGGCAAATAATTTACCCAATCAACCCTTAATTTGGCTGACGCAAACCCCGCAAACCCTTAAATCTCTTCCCGCCGGGAGTCGATATATCCTTTGGCCTTCACGAGTATTAACTCAGGATAAAAATAGCTTCCATCAAGACCGATCTGGCTACACGATCGATCCAGAACGATCGCTGCAACTGCAATTGCAATCCCCATTATCGCGGTTTGCCACTTAGTGGAATACACCCAAAGGGCGAAGCATTTGGACAGGCTACCAACCCAAGCTGGGACAGAAAGACCTCTCCCCCAAACCCTCTCCTGCAAGGAGAGGGGAGTCTTTCTCCCCTGAGGAGAGAAAATTTAAGGTGTAATATCACGTCCGGTAGTAGGGGCGGGTTTTACCAACCACTGAGTGGAACCACGAGATATTTCTAGGACTTACGGAGGACGATCCTAGAAACCGGGTTTCTGCGTAGATCTTTAGCTGACAAAGCCACGATTTTTCCAAGAAACTTTGGTGTTTGCGTAAGTCCTGAGGGATTCACGCTGAGGCTGACACAGAGACAGGACTTATGCAAGGGCATTGCCAGAAACCCGGTTTCGACCGTCGTTCGCGAAGCGTCGGGTATGCATATCTCTGGTTGCCAAACCAAGGATTTTTCATATCACCCTTGTTTCTTTGCCTGGGTCCTAAGAGAGATGAGGCTGGTCCCAGAAATCAGGTTTGACCTGCTGGCGACCAGTGACCCAATTGTAGATTTCTAAAGTCTTGCGAGCCTTGGCATCCCATGAATAGTAGGTTATGGCGTGGTGGTGTGCTGCGCGTCCTAAGTGTGCAACGCGGTCGGGATCTTTGACGAGGTGTTCTAGTTCTTCTGTAAAACGCAACACAAGATGGTTCAAGTCTGCCATAGGGATTTTAACCCCCCGATCTGGCTGCACCAGCGTCGCAGGTCCGCCGTAGTCAACCACAACGCAAGCCATGCCGCAGGCCATTGCTTCAACAACCACCCCAGCGCCCAATTCACAAATAGAAGGAAAGGCAAAGATATCAGCTTGGCGCATCAGTACTCCGACCTCGGCTTGGGTTTTTTGACCCAGTAACTCAACGCACCTCCCCAGACCTTGCGCTTCAATCATCTGCTCAAGTCTTGGACGCGCAGGTCCAGAGCCAACGATGAGAAGTCTGTGTTGCCGCAGAATTGAGCTGCCAGCGAAAGCGCGAATAACGACTTCTGGCAATTTGTAGGGAACTAGCCGCCCGACAAACAGGATGGTCATCTGCTCCTGCTTGGGTCTGGAAGTCAGGGTAAACAGATCTGGATCGAGGCCGGGGTCGGGAAAGTTGATTGTCTTCAATTTCGCCACAGTCGGCAATTCGGCGATGCTGTGATCGAAACCCGCAAGAATAGCAGCCGAACATTTATACGTGGACTGATAGTAAGGCATCAATTTGTAAGCTTTGCGGAAGTATCTCAGCCATTCCCGCCCGCGATCGATCTCAGCTTTGAACTCTTCAGGCCAAGGCAGACCGCCGTTAATCGGCCCGATCAAGAAAGGAACCCTGCTCCAGCTTGCTATCGGACTCGGTATCGTTGGTGACAGTGGGCTGACCCGGTGAACGACATCGAATTGCCCATTTCGCAAATCTTGGCGAAAGTGTTTCCAGGCCGCCCACTCGAAGGCTAGATAGCTGGGATAACCCATCGCCGTTTTAATTGTCATGCCCATGTTCGCACCACCACTCATCGCTTCCGCTAGCTTGTAAAGGGGGGCAGCGATCTTTTCTGTATCTAGATAAACGACTCTGGCCTTGCCCATTCCGTCTCGGTCGATGTTTGGCTTATTCCGAATTTGCGTAACAACCACAACATCAATGTAATTAGCGATGGTGCGGGCAAACTTGTAAGTCCAGGCTGGTATAGAAGGCCAGTCAGGATTGCAATCATTCGCAAGGAGTAGCGCGCGCAGACCCAGAGCGTTTTCTTTGTTCTTTACCATAAAATACAACTGTGCAAACACCAAAAAAAACTGAAGCAAGTAGATTGGTGACTCAATATCTATAATCATATTTACATAAAACCGAGAATATGGTATAGTAGGAAAAAATATTTTTTTAACCAGATATATTTAGAGACCTTTGCCTGCAAAGGCTTCAAGAGTATAGCTAAAGACCAAAAAATTATGAGTGTGACACAATACACTAAGTAGACCCCCATAAACCAACAAAAAATCAGGGAAATTTAATTAGTAAATTTAATCAAATATGTAAGTGTTATTTAACAGTAACTAAACCTACGAACTATAGGCCGGTCTAGATAAACCAAAAGTACTACGATAAAATTCAAGATATCGAGAGAGAAAGCGATCGCCATGAACACTGCCGAAACCGAAAGCAACGTATCAACGGACAAAAACCTAGAAGCAATGCGGAAATTCTCCGAACAGTACGCCAAAAGTACCGGAACATATTTCTGCGTTGACCCCGCCGTCACAGCGGTGGTAATTGAAGGACTGGCGAAGCACAAAGACGAACTTGGGTCACCCCTTTGTCCCTGTCGTCACTACGAAGACAAAGAAGCCGAAGTCAAAGCCGCCTTCTGGAACTGTCCTTGCGTTCCCATGCGCGAACGCAAAGAATGTCACTGCATGTTATTCCTCACTCCAGACAACGACTTCGCTGGTGAAATCCAGGAAATTAGCATCGCAACAATCAAAGAAGTAAGAGGCAACATGGGATAACCTTGACATAATTTTAGATTTTAGATTTTAGATTTTGGATTGAATAAATTGAGCCAATGTTAAATCTGAAATCTGAAATCTGAAATCTGAAATTTTCATTATGAGCGAAACCGTGCCGCAACAATTCTCCGAAGGCGTAGAACAATTTAACCAAGGCGAATTCTACGCCTGTCACGATACACTTGAGGCTCTGTGGATGGAATCTACAGAGCCAGATAAAACCTTTTATCAGGGCATCTTGCAAATAGCAGTTGCCCTCTATCATTTAGGTAACAAAAACTGGCGGGGATCCGCAATTTTATTAGGAGAAGGTATTAATCGATTGCGGTATTACCAGCCAATTTATGCTGATATAAATGTAGAAGAATTAATTGTACAAAGTAGCGATTTATTAATAGCTTTACAACAAAGTGGATCCGAAAATATCGGTGAATTTGTCGAATATTTCCAAAAAAATGGCACTTATAGGGGCAGCGATGGAGATTTGCCAATGCCAAAAATACTGAAAGTAATGCCGGGTTAAATTAGTTCTCTTTGTTAGGGGTCAAGTTTTCTCTGGTTCTAGCGATTGTTGTTGGTGTGCTTGATGCAATTCCAGGAATTGGAGCCACGTTGGGCGTAATTATCGCTCTTCTGTCACTCTGATGAGAGTATAATTAGGGAAAACAGCTTATGGATAAGCCACGTCCAGCTCGACCAACCCTCAATTTTGTAGATGTATATGGCGCTGACATCTGAAATCTGTTTTCAGATGTCAGAAGTTTTGAGGCTTTTAAACATCTGCATATAGGGATGATATCTGAGCAAATGGGATTTGAAATAGAATTGATACTAGCAGATAGTTTGTCCGGAGAAAGTGAAACGACTTTTTTAGGATGCTTAGAAGAATTAAAACTGAATTTTATTGTAGCTATTAGAAGTAACCATGGTGTCTGGTTGCCTGATGAACAGAAGGTTGGACAGAACCGTTGGCGCACGGCTGTTGCGGCTAATTTGTAAGCGGTTTGCATGTCGATCATGGCGTTCACCTCCTTAATTTTTAGACCTCTGGCAAAAGTTCTGTTCAGATCGTTTGAAGGGCGGGCGGGACGCCCACCCCACAAGAAATTTTCTATTTTTGTGGGGTGGGCATCCTGCCTGACCCAGTTATTTTTGCCAGAGTTATTTTATGTTTTATCCGGCTTTTGCTGGTTTTTTGTTTGGATTTTTTTTGCTATTTCTTGGGGCGATACGTAGGTTTTTTCAGCGGGATATTCTTGGGCAAGTTGCTGTTGGACTGCTTGCGCGATCGCTTGATAAACTTCTTTCAGTTCGCTCATAACATTACCTCCAAATTGATTGGCGTTTCCGTGGGAAAAGCTTTATGCTAGTTTGATGGTTGTCGGTAAATTTGTTTCTGGGTCTATCTCCCCGTGAAAATTCTCGCCGTAGTAAGCTGCTTCAACTGTAATTCTACCAATGATGTGACGGTTAAATTCTGCCAATTCTTCAGCAGGTATCCACAATTCCTGATGAATTCGGCTACCAACGGTTTGAACTTCAAATTTGTTGGCGTAGTCGGATTCGACTTCAAACTTAGTCACGAAGCCAGCAAAACTATTGCTTTTTGTATTCCAGTTTCTTGCTATCTGCTCGGCATATTCAAAATTGAGGACTGGATAAAAAATGGGCTGTTCGGGAAGTCGAGGGGGAAATGCTTTAAAGTCGGATTGAGCGATTAATTCGAGTTCTTTTAATCCGACTGGACGGTAGAGTATCATTGGTTTAACTTGCGGCTGCTATTTTACTATTTTATTAAGTAGGGTGCGTTAACGAAGTGTAACGCACCATGTAGGTTGGTGCGTTACGGCGCGGATTTTCATTTTTTGCCAAAGTAGCAACATTAAATGCCGCGCCTAACGCACCCTACAGTAATTACTCAATATCTTCGCCTAGTATATACCGGACAAAGCGACGAACTTGGATGCTTTC
>NZ_JBHFNP010000360.1:0-19936 GCF_041929235.1 Microseira sp. BLCC-F43 | reverse complement strand
CAAAGAAAGGGCGTAATTCCAATACCAACGACAGCACCCAAACGACTTTGCCAGAGATACTTGCTGGTCTTGATCGGGGTAAATGCGGTATTTATACGCCTTGAGCATTTATCATCATCAGAAGTTGCTGATAACATAATATAGCGTAGATTGTGTGGATTCCCTATCCCTCAGGTTATTTTTTGGTTGCTATCCATCCCCACCCTATAGACGGATGGGGCATTTGTTAACGAGCCATTGTGTTTTGTGGTACCGCAACCAGGTTTGTTGCGCCATCGCCAATTTTTTACCACAAAATTATCCAAAAGTCAACTACCTAGTTCAGTAGCTTGACCATCCGCTGAATCAATACCACAATTTAAAATAACTAAATAGGCAGACTTTATGAAATCGACAACTATTATCTGGTCTTTGGCAGCAGTAGTAACCGCGTTAGGCACTGTTGCCTATGCCCAACAGCAAGTCCCCATCCAATCCGGTTTAACATCAAATTCGCTTGTTTCTCAAGGGAGAAACTCGCAAATAAGCACTAATTCTGGAGCGGCAGAAACTGCATTGGCTGAACATTTGAAACAACGAGGCGCTAAAATGTACGGGGCTTACTGGTGTCCTTATTGTACTAGGCAGAAAGAATTATTTGGCAGACAAGCTTTTAGGCAAATTACCTATATCGAGTGCGATCCCAGAGGAGAAAATGGCAGACCCGATTTATGCCGCCAAGCGAATGTAAATGGGTTTCCTACTTGGGAAATTAACGGGCAGCAGTACAGGGGAATGCAGACTTTAAATCAACTGGCAGATATATCTGGTTATAAAGGTTCTCGCAATTTTAGAAGTCAATAAATAGCGCTAATTGCTAATTGCTAATTGGTAATTGGATGAATAATATAGCATTTTTCCTGATTGAGCCATTAGCCATTAGCCATTAACGGCTTTTTTGAGAAGGATAGCAAATTGAGTTAAGCAGAAACAAGGCAAGGGAAAAATATGGTTCAGGAGTGCAAAGATAGTGGGTAGGGACACGGCAAGCGAAAATTTTGGCAAGCTCGGGCAAAGATAATTGATGCCGTGTCCCTACAGATTGTGAAAAAAAAAACGATTTCGGCGCGGACGCATTAAAATTATGACGCTGGCTAAGTGGATATCTAAAAGTTTTGATAAACGCAATCTAAGCAAACGATTGCTACCGGGATTGCTATTCGCCGGAACGCTTTTACTAATTCTGGCTGTTAGTTGGATCGATTGGAACGTCATATTCCAACCGCTGCAACACTTGGTTTTCCAACTGGAAAGTAGCTATCACCAATGGTTAGGTAAAAACCCTGACAATAACTCGTCACTCCTACTTTTACTGGCGTTTGTGGGAGGTTTAATTGCCAGCATTTCGCCGTGCAAACTAGCTTTACTATCGGTGAATCTCAGCTATATCGGCACTCTGGATATTACCTCGCGTAAAGATGCCTTTGTCAAAGCTGGTTCATTTGTATTGGGCGTGGTGACGGTTCTCAGCTGTTTGGGTTTATTTTCTTCCTTAATCGGCGCGGCGCTGTTTTCATACCGGGGTTATGTAGAGGTAGCAGTGGGTTTGGTAATGTTGGTAATGGGATTGAACTTATTCGGGTGGCTCAATCTACCTTTACCCCAAATTAACCGGCAATTGCCTTCAAGCTTAGGCGCTTATAGTGTAGGATTAACATTTGCTTTGGTCAGTTCTCCCTGTAGCAGTCCGGTTTTATTTGCGGTTTTAACTGCTGCCGCTGCGACGGGGTCTGGGTTACAAAGTATGCTGACAATGGTTTGCTATGCTTTGGGCAACACGGCGGTGATTTTCCTGGCGAGTCTGTTTGCGGGGTTAGCCAAGCAAACCCGCGTTTTGTTGCAATACTCGGAGCGAATTTTAGCCTTGGCTGGGGGGCTACTAATTCTGACTGGAGGATATTATCTGGTGAATGGGATTCGCTGGGTTGTTTCATCGATGTCAATATAAATTGCGATCGCTAACGGTAAAAATCGACAGTTTCTGCGGAAAAACCTCGATAAAATTTGGGATGAATGCGACCCTGGGATACAACAGATGATAGAGTCGGTGAGGCGATCGCTCTTAAAATGGTTTCGGCCTGCGGTTGAGGCGAACAAATCGCCCCAACATCCGGAATTGAACCGAAAATCAAACAATCAACCCCTAACGCCAAGGGAATACGAACATTTTTTCACGCAAATCCTTGAAGGCGTTGAAGGCGGGTGGGGGCGAGTGCAGGTTTTAAGGGCGCTAGGGGCGCTTTCCCATCGCAGTCAGGAAGCCGACTGGGTGGCGTGGTTACGCGGTTATGGGGAACAATTACTCGCACCGCCAGTGCCAAACCGCCACATGGCAAGGCGGATGGTACAATTGGGCGAAATTGACTGCGGGGAATTATGCTCTGTTGCTGGGGATATTGGTAGGGAAATGCGCCAACGACTCGCAGAAACGTTCCCAGGCGCGGCGGAAGAAGAGACAACTAGTCCGATTCAACAAGTGGAAACATGGTTCCAACAAGGAATAGAGCTATTTAATGCTGGGAATTATAGCGGTGCGATCGCATACTACGACCGTGCTTTAGGTATTCTACCGACCGCGCCAGAAATCTGGTACAACCGGGGGAATGCTTTTTTTCACTTAGAACGCTATCAAGATGCCATCGCTTGCTACGACAAAGCTTTAGAATTCAAACCAGATAAATCAGACGCTTGGAATAACCGGGGAAATGCCCTTTCTAAACTACAACGGAGGGAAGAAGCGATCGCAGCTTGGGATAAAACTGTGGAAATTTCACCGAAGTATCACCAAGCTTGGTATAACCGAGGCGTGGTATTGGGATATATGGGATGTCTGCTGGAAGCAATTGAGAGTTACGATAAAGTTTTGGCAATTAAACCCGAAGATCATCAAGCTTGGTTTAACCGGGGTTTGGTGTTAGGGAATTTGGGGAGGTATGAGGAAGCGATCGCTTCTTGGGATAAAGCCTTAGAATACAAACCGGAGCGCTACGAAACTTGGTATAACCGAGGCATAGCGCTGAGTAACTTAGGACGGAATGATGAGGCAGATGCTAGTTTTAAACAAGCAGAGGCGCTAAAACCAATGTAGTAGCGGGGTGGCTGTTGCAATCGTGTGTAATATGGATTCCGGTTGCATCGGAATTACAGCAGTTTTCAATTGGGTGCAACACAGTTATTGTAGGGGCTAAGGCTAAAGTCAGTTTTGTCGCCAGCACAAAGTTCCTCGGTTATTGCAGGGGCTAAGGCTAAAGTCAGTTTTGTCGCCAGCACAAAGTTCCTCTAGCCTTAGCCCCTACCACTCTCCACGATCGGGGCTACTCATAAGCGGATTCTTGGGATTCTTGGGATTCTTGTCTATCTAATTCTAGAAAAAGTCCTTCAGCATTCAGGACTAAATCTTCGTCAGATAAAGGCGGAAATTCTAAATTAATTACCCGCTGCAAAATTGCCAAGGCAAGCGTAAGTCGCTCTGGTTCGGTCAAGGGATCAAAGGTGTTTAGGAGTTCTTGTACAAAAGCAGTCATAATACCTTTCCTCGGACAGGCTCAAAGCATAACACGAGCTTTATCTGAGAGTCTTATACACTCGTCGTGCGTAAGTCCTGGAATTAACTCTCACCAGCTAGCCTCAAAACGCTGTTATATAAAGGTTCAGCAACCCAGAAACCTGCTTGGTTAATCAGGGCATCCAACAAAGGTTTCACCTCCAAAATTAATTGTTGACTTTTAGCCTCGATTAAAATGTCCAAAATTCCTGTGGATCGGAGGTTTAGCCTAGCAGCAACAATAGAACCCAAACGTTCATCAATTAGGATTTGTTCCGCTTGTAGTTCCAAGGCTAGAGCGATCGCTTCAGCTTCACCAATGTCCAGTTCGTTTTGCAGTGCTTCAAATACCGCACGGTTATTTACCTGACAAGTTTGAATCCAGCCAAAGGTTTGAACGGAAGTTGCACCTGCTACTGGGAAATCCGGAGCGGTCAATTCTCGGTAAACAGCTGGGGGGATAATAACAGCGCCGTAAAGTTCTCGTAAAAGATGAAGTTGATTAATGGCTGCCAGGTTATTGATGGGTGAAGTATCGCTGACGATAATCACAGTCTGCCCATCTCCCTGAGATTTTTAATGTCTTGTTCAAAGTCTTCCACGTTATAGTGAACGGGGATTTGACGACTCGCAAGCAAATGCTGAAATGCAATGCGATTCATACCTGCAAATCGACTAGCTTGAGCCAGGGTAAGTTTCTCCTTTTGAAAGAGCATGACTGCAATTTCCTGTCTCATTTCTGCTTCAGTCATGCGAGTAGCAGCTAAAATATCGTCAGGAATTGTAATACTCATAGTTGCCTTCCTCTCATGAAAGTGGTTCACTATGGGGAAAAAAATTTATCTCGACACGATTGAGTTGAAGCTTGTTGGCTTATTGCCCAACTGCCTGTCAATTCTAGCAAACCAGAACAAATCGCCTTGAGATCGATCGCAAAGGACAAACGATCCCTGACATCGGCGATCGCCTCTGGGCCTAGAGAAGACAAAAAAATCCTGGTGAGGGGTATCGATGTTTCTCTACAATCAGAATGCAGTGTCATGGGAAAGGGTGATAAATGTTAAGGCGGATATGGGATGCGATCGCTAGTTGGTTTCGGCGCTTGTTGGGACAGGATACCCCAGAAAGAAGGCGGCGAAGAGCTTCCTTATCCTCTGCCACAACAACACAGAGTCAGGCTAATCTACCTCCTTTGGGAGATGCAGATTACGAGTTTTTATTGATGCAGCTATTGGAAGGTGTGGCGCATGGTTGGCCTAAAGAAAGGGTTTCCAAGTTTCTGGTAGATTTACAAGCGCGCATTACCGAGGAACAATGGACAAATTGGTTGCATCGCTTTGGCGAAAGGTTGCTCGCATCTCCGGCACCCAATAACGAATTGGCAAGTAGGATGGTGCGCTTAGGCGAACTCATTACCACTCCTTTGGGAAATACTGCCTATGAAATTGGAATGCAGTTGCTGCTGCGGGAAACCAGACCACCCGTAACCGTGCCCAAAGAGTCGCCACCCCCACTTATACAACCACCCATCGAGGAAGAAGAACCCCTAGAACCTCAACCCGTTACCCTCGATGAGTTGTTCGATTTGTTACAGCAAGACCAAGGTTTAGTTCAGCAAATTGCTGCTCAACTGCAAATTGATGCCACAGATCCGCAAGCGATTATTCAGGAATTGATTAATAAATCGGCGGCGATCGATCGAACAGAACCGGATACGGCGGATGGCTGGTTTAATTTAGGGGTGCAACAACAAACGTCTGGAGATGCGAAAGGTGCGATCGCCTCTTACGACCGCTCTTTAGAACTCGATCCCCATGCCAGTGCAGTTTGGAGTAACCGAGGCGTCGCTTTAGCAGATTTGGGACGATATGAAGAAGCGATCGCCACTTTTGAGCGCGTGTTACAAATCGAACCCACCTCACACTGGGCTTGGAATAACCGGGGACAAGCTTTAGCGGAATTAGGACGCTTTGAAGATGCGATCGCCAGCTTTAACGAAGGATTAAAATACATCCAATCCACCACCCAACCCGAAGGTTGGGGTCAATTGCATCGCGCTAAAGGCAATGCTTACTACGATCAAGGGCGCTGGGCGCTTTACCCCCACGACTATTGGCGCAAAGCCATTTCCGAGTACGAACTTGCCCTCAATACCCTCACCCCATCGGCATCGCCCCTAGGACACTTACAAGTATTGCAAGACCTAATCCGAACTTATTTGAGTTTAGGTCAAGTCGAAAAAGCACAAGAACTAGGACGCGGTTCCCAGTTGCTTGAACGTTTAATTGATCAAGAAGAACAATCAGGTATTCTTGGTATTCCCGTACTGATTCAATCGATCGGCTTTCACCAGTTAATGGTAGATTTAGCCGTGCAATCTGGGCAATTAACCCAAGCCCTCGAACTGGCAGAAAAAGGCAAAAATGCCTGCTTTAACTGGTTTTTGGGTGATTGGAACGAGGATCTTCCTAGTCCTACCTGGAACGACCTACAACAACTGCTAAACCCTTCAAACGCAATTATTTACTGGCATCTCAGTCCCGCGACCCTCACCACATTCGTTATCACCCACGACAGTCAACAACCCCTCGTCCAAAGCGCAGTCACACCCGCCAATGGGGAAGAACTGCCAATACCAGTGCAACGCTGGCGCGAATTCGATAATTGGGTCAAAGATTGGGATCAACAATATCAGGAAGACCGCCACCTGGAACCACAGCCAGAGGTCACCACCAGTAGGTGGCGCGGTAACTTAATCGAAAAATTGAATAATTTAGCGGTTATCCTGAATGTGGCGGATATATTATCACAAATACCGGCAAATGTCAAAAACTTAATTTTAATTCCTCACCGCGACCTGCACCGCTTGCCCCTCCATGCCCTGTTTGGGGATCGTTTCATCATTTCCTATCTGCCCAGCGCCCAAATCGGTTTAACCTTAAAACGACTGGGACAAATTTCACCGCCAGCATCGGATCGGGAACGCACGACAGCATTGCTGTGCGTCGAATGTCCCCACCGGGAAGGGGCGCAAGCGTTAGTTTATAGCCAAATTGAGGCAGCCGTTGTTACCCAGATGTTCGAGAATGCGACGCGGATAGATGATGCGATCGCTACTAAAGAACGGGTTGTCACGGCGCTTTCCTCGGGATACGGTATCTTTCACTACACCGGGAATGCGAGCGATCGCCCCAAAATACCGGGTCAATCTGCCCTAGCTTTAGCCTACCCAGACCAATTAACTCTGGAAGATATTAGCCGCCTTTACCTTAACAGCTACCAACTGGTTTACCTATCGGCTTGTGAAACCGGCGTAACTGGTAAGAGTGCGATACGCCTGACGGCACGCGGCGCGAACGCGACCGAATTCGTCGGTTTAGTCAGTGCTTTCCTCAGCCGTGGTGTAACTAATATAGTAAGTACTTTGTGGACGGTAGAAGCGATTTCCCGTGGCTTATTAACGATTGAATTCTACCGACTGATCGGGGTAGGCGTCGCCCCAGCAGCCGCCCTAAAACAAGCACAGCAATGGCTGCGCGCCCTCACCTACAGCGAACTGGCACAATGGTATCAAGACCTAGCCACCCAATTAGCCGACAACGCGCCCAGTATCAGCGAATACCTCAGAACAGAAGCGAACGTCCTGCAAAGAGATACGGCTAAAATGAGTTCATCCCAACCTCCCTTTGCCCATCCATACCACTGGGCTGCTTTTACCATTGCGGGGATATAAGATTGCCGATTGGTGTTAAATGTAGGGTGCGTTAGACGAGAGTACGGCACCACCACCACCATATATAGAGTTGCTGCATAAGTGCTGTGAAATTCAATCTAACGGAAGTTGGTAAAAGGGGCATAACCAGGTTATCTTTCATGGTTGTAGGGGCGGGTTTAACGAAATATTTCGTGTTGCGGCAGAATGGTTGGTAAAACCCGCCCCTACTATACACTTGCGATGCAAGCGAAAATGATATGACTGAGCAACGTGATAGTGAAAAAAAAACTAAGCCGGTAAATGATATCTGGAAAAACCGCATTGCGGGTGTTTGGCACAACGCAACGACACGTTTGACGCAACTTTTACCCGTAGAACAAGTCGCACAAACGGTGGTTCAATGGTTTAGCGTCTCTGAAGAGCAAGTTGCAGAGATTTTAGAGACTGTGCGGGCAGAATTGCCAACTACGGAAGCGCTTTTAATTGGTAAACCTCAAGCGGGGAAAAGTTCAATTGTGCGGGGATTGACGGGAGTTTCCGCAGAAATTGTGGGGCAGGGTTTTCGTCCTCACACGCAACATACCGAACGCTATGCTTATCCTTCGAGTGACCTGCCGTTGCTGATTTTTACCGATACAGTTGGACTGGGAGATGTCAATCTTGATACTCAGGCAATTATTCAAGAACTGATAGGAGACTTGCAACAGAATAGTCGCGGTGCGAGAGTCCTGATTTTAACAGTTAAAATTAACGATTTCGCCACCGATACCCTGCGACAAATAGCCCAAAAATTGCGACAGAAATATCCAGATATTCCCTGTTTGTTAGCAGTGACTTGCTTGCATGAAATTTATCCACACGGGACGGAAAATCATCCAGCTTATCCACCAGAATATGAGGAAGTGAAGCGAGCCTTTGCGGCGATAGAAGAAGCATTTAAAGGGTTGTATAATCGCTCGGTTTTAATCGACTTTACCCTAGAAGAAGACGCCTACACGCCCGTATTTTATGGTTTAGAAGCCTTGCGAGATACTTTAGCAGATTTACTCCCCGAAGCCGAAGCAGGTGCGATTCATCAATTATTAGATAAAGAAACAGGGGAAAAAATTGGCAACCTCTACCGGGATGTGGGGCGGCGTTACGTATTAGCATTTAGCATCATGGCAGCTACCCTCGCCGCAGTTCCCCTGCCATTTGCCACAATGCCCGTACTGACTGCGTTGCAAGGCTCGATGGTAGGGGTACTGGGGACATTATACGGGCAGACGCTGACCCCCTCCCAAGCTGGGGGAGTTGTGAGTGCGATTGGCGGAGGTTTTTTTGCTCAAGCAGTTGGACGAGAATTAATCAAATTTATCCCTGGTTTTGGCAGCGTCATCGCCGCATCTTGGGCAGGTGCTTATACATGGTCGCTAGGGGAAGCTGCCTGCGTTTATTTTGGCGATTTAATGGGAGGAAAGAAACCCGATCCGAAGAAAATTCAATCGGTAATGCAAGAAGCATTTCAGACAGCAAAAGAACGATTTAAGGGAATTAAACGGTGAGAAAGCTAGCTATCTATCTGCCTATTAAGCGATGTCAAAGGAAATTCAGTTTAGTGACCATGCCCTGTTCAAAATTTCTCTGTTGAGCCAAAGGGGGATGATAATTGCTCAATAATTTATTATTGAAACCATTCGTTTTCCCGATAGACAAGAAGCGGGAGAAGGCGAGAAAATCACAGCACAAAAACAGCTTAATGAAAACTTGGTGCTACGGGTTGTCTATCGAGAATACGAGGCATTCATTCTTGTAATTACACTGTATCCAGGTAGGAAAAGCCGTTATGAAAAGAGTTAGGTATAGCAAAGATGTCGATGCGCTTCTAATTGAGCTATCGGAGGATGCGATCGCGTATGCAGAAGATGAAGGACAAGTCATTCTTCATTACTCAAACGATGAAAAGTTAGTACTGATTGAAATTTTAGATTTCAAGCAGTTTATGTCTGAAGATCTTATTGCTGAACTGATATCAACCTCTTGATTGTTGCCCCAACTGTTCTCACTGAGTCTGAAATATATTTTGCACCATTTTTTTAGTAAGACTCGCAGCCACTTTATCCAAAGTTGCCATCTCGCCAGTATCTAATTGCCAACCTAATGCGCCTATATTCTGTTCCGCTTGTTCCACTGTTTTCGCTCCAGGGATGGGAATGGTTCCTTTACCAATGCACCAGTTAATTGCTACCTGGGAGAGGGTTTTGTTCCTAGATTGAGCTATTTCTCCCAAACATGCCAAAAGCGGGCTTATTCCTGGCAATAGCTGCCTAAACAATAGAGAGCGAATTCCTTTTGGGAATGGCCCTTTTTGCGAGTATTTTCCGGTTAATAAACCCAAGGCTAGCGGACTGTAGGCTATCAGTTTTATCCCCAATTCATCGCAAACTTCTTTCAAACCTAGTTGGGTGACTGGATAAGTAGACAGTAGCGAGTATTGAACTTGCAAGCTAGCGATGGGAACGCGTCGTTCGGAAAATCTTTTATGCACCCATTTGAGCCGTTTAGGGCCATAATTTGATAAGCCGACTCCCTTAACTAATCCTTGCTCGTAAAGGTCAGCAAGACCATCTAAAAGCGCTGCTTCTTGCCAAGGTGCATAATTGGCTGTAGACCAATGCATTTGCACTAAATCGACGTTTTTTCCCAGGCGTTGAGCAGAAGATTTACCAGCGGATACCATTGACTTGCGGGTTAATCTCCAGGGATAAGCAGCTAGCTTGGTGGCAATGCAAATATTTTCTTTGTTTGCACCTTGATATTCCCGAGAAAATTGTCCCAATAGTTGCTCGCTGCGCCCATTTAATCGCCCAGTTCCGTATGAATCACCTGTATCAAATAAGGTGATGCCGTTGCTGACACAAAGGTTAAAAACCGCTTGCAACTGGTTATCCATGCTTTCATCGTATCCCCAGAGCAGTCGGTTTCCCCATGCCCAAGTGCCGCATCCCATTGTGGGGAAAGTGAGTTTTTGGTTAGTTTGGAGCATCACAACACTCTAATTTTTGCTTAATCTAGTTTTATATACAGAATAGAAATCATACCTTTTATTTATGGTACTTTTGCACCCACTTTCAGATTTCATCGACTGGGATTGTGCAGTCAGTGACTTATCTCCCACCTATTGGTATGAAGCGCTGTGTCCTCAAACTGGCGAGTTGCTGAGATTACCCCGCACTCGTTTGGTAGAAAAGATCGCTTATAGTTTAATGCAATACCTCGCCACCGATGACCGCTATTCCCGCGAGGGCAAGATGTATGGCGTATTGCTGGTAGAACAGCCTTCTGGCGCACAAGGGATACTCAAAGCCTTCTCCGGGCTGCTAAATGGTTCCAGCGTCGTTGCAGGCTGGGTACCGCCGATTCCAGGGCGGGAACAAGTTGCCCTAGATGAAGCCCGCACCTTGACCGAATTAGAAACTATTAAACAGGAACTCATTACCCTTAAGCAACTTCCACAACGACAGCAGTATGAAACCCTATCTCGCGAGTTTGAATTGCGGTTGCAAGCACTCAGCTTGCGCCATAAAAATTGCAAGCAGCAACGACAGGAAAAACGTCAGATATGCTGCGAAACGCTAACTGGAGAAACGCTTAAAGTTGCCCTCGAACAACTCGATGAAGAAAGTCGCCAAGATGGAATTGAGCGACGAATACTCAAACGCCAACGAGATGAAGCATTACAGCCACTAAAGCAATTAATTGCAGCAGCAGATGGACGGATGAGGGAACTGAAACAACAACGAAAAGAACTGTCCCGCCAACTCCAGGCGCAGATGCACGCAGCTTACACTATGATGAATTTTTTAGGGAACTCGCGATCGCTTCAACAATTAATGCCAGGAGGTTTGCCAACTGGAACGGGTGATTGTTGCGCCCCAAAATTGCTCCACTATGCTGCAACGCAGAATCTAAAACCTTTGGCGATGGCAGAGTTTTGGTGGGGGTCGTCCTGTGCCAATGGTGACAAAATTCAGGGTGAATTCTACGGTGCTTGTGCAGATCGCTGTCAGCCATTGATGGGGTTTCTGCTATCAGGATTGTCGCCTAATTATATTGTCTCTCAATCAACAGCCCGCCAGGAAATAAATTTGACATCTTGCACCATTTTCAATCATGGGGAGCCAGAACCTCCCACACCTCATTCCCAGGCTGAGCCTGGGAATGAGAACATGGAGGATCTGCCTCTAGTTGCTGGTTCATTCAAACCGACTAATCAGCCTCAATTTCAGTCGGTTTTAACCGACTTCAGCTACTCGCTGGGGAATTTATTCCCTGGCGGAACTGGCGGAACTGGCAAAAATGGCGGAACTGGCGGAACTGAGCAAATGCTACCCATTCTTTATGAAGATGAATGGTTAATTGTCATCAACAAACCCCCTGGGTTACTATCAGTTCCCGGTCGTTATTTTGAAAATCAAGACAGCGTTCTCAGTCGCTTGCGTAATTTGTTACCGGATGGCAATTCGCTTACTGCCGTGCATCGGTTGGATCGAGAAACTTCTGGTATTCTTCTACTAGCTCGCGATTTACAAACTTATCGCCAACTTAGCCAGCAATTTCAACAACGGCAGGTAGGCAAAGTTTATGAAGCGGTGCTTTCCGATACTTTAACCGCTGACCGAGGTGTGATAGAACTGCCTCTGTGGGGAAATCCCGAAAATCGCCCTTACCAGCAAGTCAATTGGCAGTATGGAAAACCCAGCGTGACTCGCTTTCAGGTGATGGCGCGAGAGGGAGATTGCACTCGCGTTGAGTTTATGCCGCTAACAGGACGCACTCATCAGTTGAGAGTTCATGCGGCGGATGCGAGAGGACTTGGGATGCCCATTTTGGGAGATAGACTTTATGGATCCCGTGCTGTTGCTAATCGGTTACATCTGCACGCCAGGGAACTTTGCTTCCAGCATCCGCAATCTGGACAGATGCTTCAACTCGAAGCGATCGCGCCATTTTGAGCATATTATCAGGACTTACGCCCAGAAACCGGGTTTCTCTGAAAAACCTCGCAGCAAGAAACCCGGTTTCTACGATCGCCCTTGCGTACAAAGAAACCGGGTTTCTTCGCCGCCAGAAACTTTGGTGATACTAACGCCCTTGCGTAAGTCCTGATTATATCAATTAATATACACAATATTAAATGAAAATAAAGAGTTAATAAGAATTGTATTGTTTGAGAATTTACACCTTTGCGCGTTCATATACTGATCCGTGTATCCTATTCGTTTGCACATTGAACGAGGAGGCCCCAAATGGTTCACACATATGAAGTATTGGTCGATATTAAAGAATGCACTGAACCAAAGACCAATGCTTTTCGCTGCGGGACGACAAGGTATGAAATCGATGCAGAATCCAAAGCTAAAGCCGACGGCATGGCGCGAGTCCAAGCCAGAAACGAACATCCACTAGGCATTGAATACGACGTTCGCGTCACAAGATTACTGAAATAAAACAAACACCGGATGGAACGGTAGAAATCGTTACCGTGACGATTTATCCCATTAGAATTGTTGAGCAGGATTTAAAATTCTGAATATCTGCTCAACAGCTTTTTTGTATGGGTGTACGACGAGGTTCTGGGTAAGTGTCTCAAGACTTACGCAAACACCAAAGTTTCTCGGAAAAGAGATCCACGCAGAAACTTTGGTGATAGGATCAGAAACCGGGTTTCTCGGAAAAGAGATCCACACAGAAACTTTGGTGATACGATTGCCGCTTAAATGCCTTGAATTACTATCATCAACATCCCAACGCCTTCCCAATTGCTTACCTCAACGATTTGCGCGGAGAAATTCTGGCTTGTCCTTATCTTGCCATCAACAACCTCAACCGCGACTTTATTGGCACTAAAGGGTTTTCCGTAGTGTTTCAACGTTCGGAAATTGGGGAAGTAGAAAAACGATTTCCCTTCTTCAAACTCTATTTAGACCAAGCACTACAACCCACGTGCAATGCGTTCTACCTCAATCCGCTGTTACTCCAGGAAGGTTCCCGCGTCGATCCGCATATCGATCGCTCTTTAAGGTCTTATTGTAAAACAGTAGAACCTCCCCTAGTAGTCAGCGTGCTTTACGTGCAAGTTCCACCGAATTTAGAAGGGGGAGAATTGGTGCTGCGCTGTCAGAAAAAGTATATCGGACAGATTAAGCCAGAGGTGAACAAACTGGTGTATTTTCAAGGCGATCTAACCCATTCTGTCAATGCTGTTAAAACTAGCGGAACTCGTCTAAGTTTGGTTTGCGAACAATACAGTCTGAGCGATACTGAACTGCAAGATATTCCAGCATTTACAGTAGAGTCTAGAGCAGTGAAGGCAAAACGGAAATAGGTAAAAGCGATCGCTTTATATCATATCCGTCCGGGGCGGGTTGAACGAAATCAGGACTTACGCAACTGGCACATTTATTTTGTTTGTAGTAAGCGCTTAAGCGCTTACAGTGGCACTAAAGTGCCTACTACGAACCAAAAAATCATGCTATATGTGTGACACTTGCGTAAGTTCTAGAAATCTTTCTTGGTTCCAAAGAATGGTTGGTAAAACCCGCCCCTACAGCATCAAACAGTTCCAGAATGCCTGCTTCCAATCAGTTGCCAACAAGCGATCGCATTTAGACGCTTGCGAACAATTTACGTAATGTTACAGAAATTTTACGAAAACTTTGCCAGAACTTTATCCTAGCTTTGCGGTTTATGCCGGATGATTAGGGGAAAGTTACATTCACAAAGCTGTATCTTTGTGATGAAGCACAGGGTGAAGGAGGAAGTTTTATGACATCGCTGTTCCTGACGAATACAATCAAACCACTTTCAAAAATGGTGGCGATCACTTTGTCACTGGGTTGGCTAACAGCAGGGTCTGTAGAAGCTGCTAGCTTTACCTTTAGCAAGATTGTAGATACCAATACCCCGATTCCTG
Organism: Microseira sp. BLCC-F43; assembly: GCF_041929235.1. NCBI lineage: Bacteria > Bacillati > Cyanobacteriota > Cyanophyceae > Aerosakkonematales > Aerosakkonemataceae > Microseira > Microseira sp. BLCC-F43. The sequence continues at coordinate 5,683 of NZ_JBHFNP010000360.1, read as the reverse complement.
GGGGCGGTGGCAATTTTACTTTCTTGAACACACCTGTAATAGATAACGGTATCGTGGCATTTGGCGGTCAAGGTAGTAACCAGCAAGCAATTTATACCAATGCTGGAGGAATGCTGCAAACAGTCGTAGATACCAACACGCGGGTTCCTTTCAGCGATGTCAACTTTAGTAGTTTAGATCCAGGTGCTATTGACCAAGGAAATATAGTCTTTGTTGGCTTAGGAAATAAACCAAATCCATTAGGGGGTACGGATGTCTACGGAATTTACACAGTAATTGGGGGAGTGCTGGAGCGATTGTAACTTTTGATAAAAATGCGATCGCAGTTCTTGTTTCAGAAAAACCGGGTTTCAATGCCTTGGGATGTAACTAGCAACTTGGGTTATCTAGCAGCATAATATTAAATTAAGGTTGAAATCCATTGGAGGTGGTGATGGTTCTCATTCCCCACACGCCGATCGAGCAAGTCGATCCGCCCAAGTCGCCCAAAGAGACATTGCCAACGATGTACGATCTACCCAGCGAAGATCCGGAGGAACCTGGTTTGCCCGATGAATTTCACGACCTCCAACCTCAATTGTTGAGTCGAACGCTACGATTAACCGACTACTCCCGCGAGAATTGCTTCACTGCCTCTGGCCTCAACCTGTACTACGATGTCAAGCATCCCCTATGGCATAAACGTCCCGATTGGTTTTTGGTAGTTAATGTCCCGCGTTTATACGAGGGTACAGATCTGCGCCGCAGTTATGTGAGTTGGCAGGAAGGACAGCATCCCTATGTGGTGGTAGAATTCTTGTCCCCCGGAACTGAAAGCGAAGATCTGGGACGGTTTTACAATGAATCATCAAATAAAGCAGATGATGTCGATAGGGTAGAGGAGATAGAAACGACGCGACTGACACGTCAAAATCCACCGAGTAAGTTTGAGGTTTATGAGGAGTACCTGCGAGTTCCTCACTACATCATTTACAGTCGCTACACCCAACAGTTACGACATTTCAAATTGGATGGCGGACGCTATCTTGAACAGTCGCAAAATTCAAATAATCCTCGCATCTGGTTAGCGGATTTAAAGATTGGATTGGGCATTTGGTCAGGAGTTTTTGAGGATGTTCCGAGTCATTGGTTGCGCTGGTGCGATCGCGAAGGAAATTGGCTTCTAACCGATACAGAACAAGCACAAGCTCAACTGCGTCAAGCTGCCCAAAATCTCCTGGCTACTGGGATGGAAGTTAGTCAGATTGCTGAGATATTGTGCTTATCGGCAGAGCAAGTGCAGGCTTTCTTTCAGAGGGAAATGCATTAGACTTCTCCAAAAACTACCCTTAAAGGCGGGCAGAATGCCCACCCCACAAGAGTTATTGGATAAGTCTATTGGCAAGTGGTGGAATATACAACTAACTCACCCGTTCCGCCAATTCTAACCAACGTTCGGTAGCAGAATCAATTTCTTGACTCAATTGCGCTAAACGCTCTGATAACCTTTGCACTTCAGTAAAACCACTGGGAGGATTGTTGTAGAGAATCTTCTCAATTTCCTCTTTTTCAGCTTCCATTTCGGGAATTTTAACTTCCAGCGCCTCGTATTCGCGCTTTTCATTAAAAGAAAGCTTTTTGGGCTGATCCGATTTTGAATTTTGGCTAGAGTTACGCGCCCCAGCGCTAGAAGATTTTGCCGGTTCAGATTTGGCGGGCGCTACCTTTTCTTGTTGCTCTTCTTCTGCTTTCTTGTAGTCTAAATAAACTGAATAATTCCCTGGATACTGACGTAAATTTCCACCCGGTTCTAAGGCAAAAATATTGTCTACAGTGCGGTCGAGAAAATAGCGATCGTGGGAGACAACAATCACACAGCCATTAAAGTCTTCTAAATAATCTTCCAGAACTGCCAAGGTTTGCACATCTAGGTCGTTGGTTGGTTCGTCCAAAATTAGCACGTTCGGCGCGCTCATCAGCACTCGCAATAAAAATAGCCGTCGTTTTTCACCTCCAGAAATTTTGTTAATTGGGGCATATTGTTGATTGGGTGTAAACAGAAATCGCTCTAACATTTGGGAAGCGGTAATAACGCTGCCATCCGCTGTTTTGACTAATTCTGCCACATCTTTGAGGTATTCAATTACACGTTGGTTTTCGTTCATCGTCACATCTTCCGAGTGCTGATCGAAATAACCAATGTGAATCGTAGAGCCAATTTCTACCGTACCGGAATCTGGTTGCACTCGTCCGGTAATAATATCCATTAAGGTTGATTTTCCCGCACCGTTGCTGCCAATAATCCCTATGCGATCTTCGGGGTTGAAATTGTAATTGAAATCTTTAATTAAAGTCCGTCCGTTGTATCCCTTGCAAATATTAGTTAACTCAATAACTTTCTTGCCAATGCGACGACCAGCGGTAGAAATCTCGACCTTTCCCTGCACTTGTTTGAATTCCTGCGCTTGCATGTCGCGGATGCGGTCAATTCTGGCTTTTTGTTTCGTACTGCGAGCTTTTGGCCCGCGTTTGAGCCATTCTAATTCTCGTCGCAATACTCCTGCATGTTTGCGTTGAGTACTAGCAGCAGATTCCTCGGATTCTGCCTTTTTCTCCAAATAGTAAGCGTAGTTGCCAGAATAAGTATAAACGTCGCCGCGATCGATTTCGATAATGCGATTTGTTACGCGATCCAAAAAATAGCGATCGTGGGTAATTAGTAACAACGCACCCCGGAAGCGATTCAAATAACTTTGCAACCATTCAACTGAAAGCGCATCCAGGTGGTTGGTTGGTTCATCCATGAGTAACACATCGGGTTCTGATAGCAAAGCGGCTGCGATCGCAATCCGTTTGCGATATCCTCCTGATAAGTCGCCAATTTTGGCATCAAAATCTGCAATTCCCAACTTGCTCAAAACCACTTTGGCATTGGTTTCCAACTCCCACGCCCCCACCGCTTCCATGCGATGGGACACGCTAGACAACTGTGCCATCAACTTTTCAGTATCGCCCTGTCCGTGGGCCAGTTTATGGGAAAGTTCCTCGTATTCCCGCACCAACGCCATTTTTTCGCCACTATCGGCAAAAATTTGCTCTAAAACCGTGCGATTGGGGTCTAAATCTGGCTGTTGGGGTAGGTAGACAATTTTTGCGCCGGAATTTACCCAAATATCGCCAGCGTCGATTGGCTCGAGTCCAGCTATCATTTTCAGCAAGGTGGATTTACCGGAACCATTGGTGCCAATTAGTCCAACTTTGTCGCCTTCATCCAGGCTAAAACTGGCATCTCTGAGGATTTCTTTGATGCCGAAGTCTTTTTTGAGCGATCGCAGCGTGAAAATAGTCATCAGTTAAAAGTCATCTACCTAACCCAGTCTAACGCTGCCTTGGTAGGGTGCGATCTGAACGCACGCGATTAAATCTCTAGAGCTAGGACTTGATCGTAAAGTAGCGAAGGCAAATTCTTACTAACACTCAAGGAATCATAAGCAACGTTAAAGCTGTCGTTACCAACGTTCAAGCTGTCGTTATGATTGCTGAAGCTGTCGTTACCAACGTTCAAGCTGTCGTTATGATTGCTGAAGCTGTCGTTACCAACGTTCAAGCTGTCGTTACCACGGCTGAAGCTGTCGTTACCAACGTTCAAGCTGTCGTTACCAACGTTCAAGCTGTCGTTACCAACGTTCAAGCTGTCGTTACCAACGTTCAAGCTGTCGTTACCAACGTTCAAGCTGTCGTTACCATGGCTGAAGCTGTCGTTACTAACGTTCAAGCTGACGCAGAAACTTTGGTGATAGGATCGTCGGGCGTCAGGCGGGAATAAACCCGTTGGTTGTATTCCTGCAACGCTTGATCTGACCAATGGGGAAACCGCGTCAATGTTGCCTTTTGGATATAAACCATCAACGGACGGCGAAAATGTTCGTATTCCTCAAAAGCTTTGGCTATAATTTGCGCCTCATCCCAATGATTTTTCTCAGCAATATTGGCAATCAGCGTTGCAATTGCTAGCGCATCTTCAAAGCCTTGATTAACCCCTTGAGCCATAAAAGGAGGCATCCCATGTGCCGCATCACCAACTAATACAATTCGTCCTGCACTCCAGGGGGGTGAATTTTCCCCAGGTTGTATAGAATCCGCAATAGTAACCCGGTGAATATAATACGGACGCTGTCGCATATTGGCAGGAGGAGATAGACGCACTAATTGCTTGATTGAATCGGGAAATCCTGCCTTTTCCAATCCCTGTAAAGCTAAATCAATTAAGCAACTTTCTGACTTACCCTCTAACAAAACTAAAGGCAAAGGCAGGTGTATGATGTACCCCAGATGACCCCTTAGTCTGCCGAATAACATCATTCTGGTCGCCGAACCAACTGAATCGCTGCCTGTTTCATCATTAACTATCGTCACAATCGGTGAATCTTCAAAGAATTTTTCCACCAATTCTGTCCGCAATTGGTTTGGGATTTCTGGGATATCCCTGCAAGATATTGCGGCAAACCCGGAGTATTCAGGTTGTGCAAAAGCACTGTATGAGCTATCAGCGTAAAGCACCCGACGAATTGTAGAATTGATTCCGTCTGCTGCAACTACTAGCTTGGCTCGAATTGATTTGATTTCGGAAACTTGAGCAGGAGGCTCTAAATTTTGCGGCTGGGTGTCATTTGCCCAATAGGCATAAGGGTTTATTTCTTTACCTATATCGGATACAAAATCTAGCCGAACACATCCAGCTTCCGGCTCAGTTACAACGTTAATACAGCAATGATTTGCTTTAACTCGCTCTGGGGGAAGTTGGTGTCTGAGGACAGTTTGCAAATCGTACCAAGGAATTGAAACGCGCCCCTCGCCATAATCTTTAAACCAATCATCATAACTAAGAGAAATTGACCTAATCCGCTGCCCACGAATATTTTTTTGCACCCATTCTGGTGAAGTTTTGGGAGGTTTGTGTTCTCCTACTTCTCCGATAGTTTTATTGTCATTATTGCCAGGGTTAAAATTGAAGAAGCCAAAGGCAGTTTTCTTAACCGCTTCATAGGCTTTAAAATCTAAAGATTTGAGCGCTTTTAATCCATTGGGGAGAAGATCCAACACCTGACCAACTTGGCGAAAGGCACGTGTTCGATCGATAACAATAAAATTTTCAATCCCTCGCTGGCGTAAGCCAATCGCAGTTGCTAAGCCAATTGGTCCAGCACCAGCGATCGCAACATCGTAAATCCCGGTATCATCAGAGACAATATCTTGGTCTGTAGGCGGATGAAAGCTTGATTGATGCTCTGGCATATACGATCGAATTCGATCTTGTGGCAAATGGTTGACCGAATTTTTTTAGCATAATATGCGAAGGTTTAACTAGCAAGGCTTTGCACAACGCTATTAAATCTCTAGTAGCTCGGCTTGAGCGTAAAGTAGCGAAGGCAAATTCTTACTAACACTCAAGGAATCATAAGCAACGTTAAAGTTGTCGTTACCAACGCTGAAGCTGTCGTTACCAACGCTGAAGCTGTCGTTATGACGGATGAAGCTGTCGTTATGACGGATGAAGCTGTCGTTATCGAAGAAGACGCGGTGACAAGGGAGAGCGGCGACGCGGGGACGGCAGTCCCAAGGGTCTAAGACCCCGACTGAAATCGAAGATTTCAGTCGCCTGAATTCAGACGGGGTTTCAATCCCCGCCTGAATTCTTTCTCCG